>JAJDBA010000098.1 GCA_029261675.1 Nitrospinaceae bacterium | reverse complement strand
CTCCCTTACAAGTATTTTCCCAGAATTCTTTCTGTCCTATTCCATTTGGGCTAACAGCCCCTAAACCAGTTATAACGACTCTACGAAGCATATATTGAAATTAGTTTTCTGGTTGAATGTGGGTTAACAATTTATGTTAACATAGCAGACCTAGAGAGGAAATGTTTAACCCTGCCTAGTCCCCCCGGTCAAATGAGTTTTGAGGGGTTACCTTTTATACCTGCAGCCACCAATCCAACTTGTTATCCCTTAAACATAAAACAGGTCAAATGATCGTTTCCGGATTCGAGGGCACTTGCCTCAATTCCCGGACCGAAAAGCTGATTAAGGAACAAGGCATTGGTGGCTTGATTTTGTTCGAGCGTAATTACGAAAACCCAAAACAACTTAAAAAGCTGATCGAAGATTTGCAGTCCCTTACCGCGCAAAATGCGCCACCTTTATTCATTTCTGTCGATCAGGAAGGGGGCCGCGTAGCAAGGCTTCAAAAACCCTTCACACAATTTCCTCCCATGTGCTGCTTGGGAGAAGCAGACTCTGACGACCTTGCCTACCGGTTTGGATTGGCAATGGGCAAAGAAATGAAAGCGGTCGGAATTAATATGGATTACGCTCCTGTTCTAGATGTTCATTCAAATCCCGAAAATCCTATTATTGGGAAGCGCGCCATTAGTTCCAACCCTGAAGTCGTTGCGCGATTGGGTTGCAAGATAATTCAAGGATTCAAGGATGCTGGAACTTTCCCAGTCGGAAAACATTTCCCAGGCCATGGCGATACATCGCAGGATTCGCACTTGACTCTTCCACGGGTAGAGCGAAATAAAGAATCCCTTGAGGAAATTGAACTAGTCCCTTTTGTCCAAGCTTTTCAGGAAGGGCTAGATGTAATAATGACGGCACATGTAGTTTACCCAGCTTGGGATGAAGACTCCGCGGCAACATTTTCCAAATTTATTTTGAATGATTTGCTACGCAAAAAAATGAACTTTCAAGGGCTGGTTATGTCCGATGATTTAGAAATGCAAGCAGTAACGCAAACCCCGGAAGAGTTGCCTGCTTTAGCTATCAATGCTGGTGTTGATCTGTTTCTTATTTGCCATGACCTTGATAAAGTAACCCGACTACAAGATGCCATGATTAATGAGATAGAAACCGGAAAAATCCTCCACGAAGCTGTGGACAATTCGTTTAATAGAATTATGAAGACCAAGGAAAAACTTACCGACGACAAAGAATTGGATCTTGAGCAGATTCTGGAAGAAAACCAGAAGCTTGCTGAAGAAATGCGCTCCTACCTGAATGAATAACGCCTTGAATGGATAAGTTATCTGAAGAAAATTCGTTTTCATCTCCTGAAAAAAAATGGGGTTTGCTTCTTATTATATATGCAGGCCTGGTGGCTTATTTTTTGTCTTTTTCCCGATATGGACTGAATATTTGGGACGAAGGGGGGTATGCCAATGGAACCCTAAGAACCCTCAACGGGGAGAAGGCACTTATAGATTTTAATCCCAATGGATACCTCCCCGGTCGTTATTGGTATGGCCTGCTTTTTTTAAATCTTTTAGGGGTAGAAATACAAAGCTTGCGAATTGGTGTCGCGTTGTTGACACCTGCCATGATTTTAATGGTTTACTCGATCGGCAGAAAAATAATGCCCGCCGGATTTTCATTTTTGGCAGCCTTGTTCATGCTTTCTGCACCTTCGATGTATTACAACCGGTTTTATCCCTTTTTTGTCGTTCTGACTCTCTACTTCCTTACAAAGACAATCGAAAAAAGAAATTTGGTGTCTCTTGTTGGGCTGGTTATAGCGATTTTTCTAAGCTCTTTCTTTAAATTTGAGGTAACACTATTCTCAATTTTAATCAGTCTGATCGTTCTGGGAATATTATATTTTTACGACTCCTCCGAGACTCGATTGGAAAATATCAACAATCTGTCCTCTAAAAAAGTAGCTTACTTCTCTGGCCTAGGAATTTTTCTGGCAGGGATTTTTTTGTTTAACCTGGGGAAGGATGGATATTTTTATCAAGTCTTCAAAATAGTTGTGGATGCGCATGAAGTTTGGGGAAATCCGTTTCCACAGTTGTTACCTCTTCCTCAACTTTATGATGAGTTGGGATATCATAAGTTTTTCGAAAGAGTTTTGTTCCATCTTCCTATTTGGGTTTATGGATTTGCATTCGTAATTATTCTGACACGATTTTTTTTACAAAAACGCAAAATTACATCTTCCGATTTGCATTTGCTCGCCATTGTAAGTTTTGGAATTTGTGCATTCGGGCTGGTAATCTGGCGAGCCGGATTCGACAACCTTTTAAGAACGCTTCCACCCTTTTATATTCTATTTTGTTATTTGCTCTTTCAGGTCTGGCAAAAGGTGCTTTCTTTTCATAGCGCATCAGAGAACTCAATCTACGAAAGACTCACCCGTATTCCCTTAAGCCTGCTGATCGTTTTCCTGCCTTTTCTCTTCTATTATGAAATGAATACGCATCATGGATTTTATGCAGGCAGTATTGGTGCAAGGAATTGGATGATTAATAAAGACGTTAAGGCCATGCATCCCGCAACTACTGCAATCAAACTGGAAAGAATAGATGCTCTGACGAGTCCTAATGAAGCCAAGTGGATCGTCGAAGTTGTAAAGCGAATAAGTATGTATTCAAAAAAAGGCGATCCCATTCTTGCACTTCCGTTAAATCCAATTTTTTATTTTTTAACGGACCGCGTTAACCCGACTCCCTATGAATGGGTTTTACCCGGTATGCTGGATGAAGACAAGGAGTTAGAAATGGTAGAAACTCTTAAAACAAAACCTCCTAAAGTAGTCATATATGTTGATATTGCCATAGATGGTAAAGAAGAAAGGAGATTGAAAAATTATGCCCCGCATATTTATAAGTATCTTGTGAAAAATTATGCGTTCCAGGAGATGATCGGGTTGTTTCAAATTCTTCTTCCAAAAACAAAGCAGAATAATCGGGAGCTTTAGCGAACGAGAAATTAAACTTATAAAAAACTCAATTTTTTTTATAAAAAGATTGACGGACAACTTTTTTTCGGGAACTATAGCTAAATCAGGTAAGGGAATAATTGAAACAGAAAAAGTGCTAGCTGCCCACCGATTACCTGATAGAACCCTTAATTTAGCGGTTTATTGAGGGGCGCAATGAGTCACCCTTCATCTAACTAAGATCAGGGTTTTTAGTCTAATTCCCATCATATTCGGAGCGCAGTTGGGCATTATTAATTATAGTATTGGTATACGAAAAAATGCAAGAAATTAAATCAGGTACAGCGAAATTTTTAGGTGTGCGGCTACGGCAATGGAGAAAATCACTTCCATTAAAATCTTACCAACTTGCGAAATTAATTAGGATTTCGCAAGGCTCATTATCAGATATTGAAAACTGCAAATCCCTTCCTTCAGCGGATACGATTGCCAAATTGTATCAACACACAAACCTGAATATCATTTGGTTGCTGACTGGGAAAGGTCCTATCCGAAAAACCCAGCATGCGCCTGGCGAAGAGCCCGCGGTCAACGAAGAGCTGGAAGCCTATGGAGAAGATCCCAATTTGACCGAACTAATACAAAGGTTAATCCGTACCTATTATCGTGGTGATGCAGAAAAGAAAGCACATTTAATTGGGTTTTTAATTGGTGCTGACCCTGGAGAATAGAAAAGTATCACTTTTCTCCCAGGGTGACGGGGTCCTGCATTTTTAATTTATACAAATTGTAATAGAGGTTTTTGTTGTTCATTAGGTCTTCGTGCTGACCAATTTCAACAACCCTGCCTTTTTCAAGAACTATAATCTGATCCGCTTGATGAATGGTACTAAGGCGATGCGCCACAATAAATGTGGTGCGATTTTGCATCAGAGTTTCTACAGCCTCTTGAATCAAAGCTTCAGAGCGATTGTCCAGAGAAGATGTTGCTTCATCCAGCACCAGAATTTTCGGATCTTTTAAGATCGCTCTAGCAATAGCAATTCTTTGCCTCTCCCCCCCTGAAAGCTTGGCTCCCTTTTCTCCAACTATGGTTTCATAACCCTTTTCCAATTCCATAATGAAGTCGTGGGCGTTTGCCTTTTTGGCAGCCTCCTTTAATTCTTCTTCCGATGCATCCAGTTTTCCGTAGAGTATATTTTCTTTCACGGTCCCGCCAAACAGCAGCGTCTCCTGAGGAACCAATGCGATTTGACTGAGGAAAGTTTTCCGATCTAATTCTTGAATGTTATGACCATCCAAACGGATGGTGCCCTGGCTGACTTCGAAGAATCGATGCAATAGTTTTATAACCGTTGATTTTCCGGCTCCGCTGGGCCCGACTAAAGCAACAGTCTGACCCGGTTGGACGTCAAAACTTATATTGTGCAAAATTTCAGACTCTTCTCGATAACCAAATGAAACATTATCAAACTGAATACGCCCGCTGATATTTTCTAGAAATATCGGGTTGTCAGGATTCTCAATAGCAGGCTGGGTATCCAGAATTTCATAAACTCTTCTTATTGCTCCTGATGCTTCCTGAATCTGAGTATAAAGACGAACAAATGTTCCAATCGGCCCGGCAACAATCAATGCATAAAGAAAGAAAGCGGCTAACTCCCCAGGTGTCGTTGCTCCCAACATCACTTGATAGCCTCCGTACCATATTAAAACTGCTGATACCAAAAAAGTAAGACCGAGAATGAAAGGACCGAAGAACGATGAAATCTTCAGTTTATCTACCGCTTTTTCGAACGCGGTTTCAATTTGGTTCGTGAATCGTTCACGCTCATAGTTCTCCCGGGTAAACGATTTTACAATCTTTATAGAGGAAGCAACTTCTTCCAAAACAACAACTGCTTGGGCAACTTGATCTTGGAGCTTTTCAGAAAAGAGTCTTAAGCGTTTTCCGAAGACTCTGGCAAAAATCATTAATGGTGGAAGGATCAACAGAATAAGACCTGTCAACTTCCAGTTCAGATATAAAATAATCGCCATGGCCCCAATGAGCGTGATGCTTTGACGTAACAAGGCTACAGGAATGGTAACCAGAGCGTTTTGAATAACCGATATGTCATTGCTCATCCGTGAAAGAATTTCACCCACGCGATGATTCTGAAAAAAGCGCAGGGACAAAGATTGTATGTGAGAAAAAAATTCAATACGAAAATCTGTGGTCATTCTGTGACCGACAAATCCGAAAACATAATTGTGAACGACCGCAAAGACGGCCTGTAAGACAATGATAAAAAGTAAATCCCATGCATGTCCATCGAGGACCTGGCTGTCTTTAAGAACCACTACAGCATTGATCATGTTGCGGACAATTAATGGCAATACTAGATTGACCAAAGAAGTCAGCGTTAAACAAATAAAAGCAAATATCAGACTTTTGGTGTAAGGCTTGGCATATTTCAAGATTTTTCGAAATTCTTTCATACTTTTCTTCTAAATCCTTCTCAGGGGCTAAAGCTTGCTCAATTGGCAAAAACTCAGCAAAAAACCCTTAAATAACAATAAATTCAATATTTTTGGAGCACGTATCATAACTCCTTAAAAAGCTCAATTCAAACCTTATCGCAGGGTTTTTCCACCCTTCATCCTTTTCTGAGTTTTGCTTTTAAATTAAATTCACATCAATATAATTACTTTCCTCCTTGATTTCCCCTTGTTTTATAAGGGCTAAAAATCTATATAAAAATTTTCTGAAATAAACCTAAAGTTTCCCCTAAAGTCACCGTTAAGAAGAATGCGGGCACTGCGTAAAAAAAGAATTCGGAAAAGGCTCGCACATTTAAGACGTTGTTTTTTAATAAATTAGAGGTAGAAAAATGGATACCCAAGCCGTAAATAGTGTGGGAAATCCGACAGCACCAAAACCAAAGCCAATTGCTTCCAGTTCGAGTCCCGCAGCAAAACCTTCATCTACTAAGGGGGACACGGTTAGTTTGTCACAAGAGGCTCAGAGTTTGGCCCAGCCGGATAAAGCATCTTCCAGCAAAACAGCCTCTGCTGGAAGTGAACAAAGAAAATTCTCGGTAACGGATAACAACGATGTTGTGCTTGAGGTCATTGACCCGCAGACGCAAGAAGTCGTTAGAACCGTTCCGTCAGAAGAACAGCTAGAGTTAAGAGATGCAATTCGAAATGAGCTGGATAAGATTTAGTTTCATTCATAAAAAAAATAAATTTTCTTTTTTAAATAAAGAAGGGGGCACAACACTATGGACGTTTCAAGCTTAGGAAGCTCGGTCGCAGCACCAAGATCCACTGCGGCAACCAGTACAGAAACAGCAGACACTACACAGTCTTCATCAAACGAAACGCAGGTATCTCAGGAAGCTCAGACCAGTGCTGTTCCTCCTGTACAAGCGTCCAGCGATTTGGGTGGAGAAGAAGGAAGCGTTGTAACTCAGGATAACTCGGGTTCGGCAAACGCACAAACTTCTGAATCTGGATCTGGCGGCCAAGTAGACGTCCTCGCCTAACCCACTGGCGTGGAGGGCTGATAGTCGAAACTAATTTAAACCGTTACCCTTTGGGGTAGCGGTTTTTTTTTATCATTAATTGGGAACGATTAACCGATGGACCGCATAAAACGATCGGTGATTTCTTCGGGGGTGTGAGTTACACGTCCGGTAGCGGGATCGAATCCGGGTTCGACTTTGATCAGTAGAAAATTCGGGCCTTCAGAATCTTTCAGCTTTAAAAACGCTGCTTTAATTTTTTCCTTTTTTTCTACTCTTAAAATATTTTTATAGCCCGTGCTTTTCGCAACTTCATCGAGCCTCACTTTACTTGAGATGGATCGCTGACTTCCTGTTGATTCATACACTTCATTATCGATAACAACATGAATCAGGTTTTTGGGTGCTTCTGCGGCAATCATGGCCAGAGTCCCCATTGCCATCAACACGTTTCCATCACCATCAATGATGATTACCTTTTTGTCAGGTTTGCATAAGGCAACCCCTAAGCCAATGGATGAGGCCAATCCCATCGAACCGATCATGTAAAAATTAGCTTCACGATCTTTAAGGGCAAACGATTCACGGCAAATGAAACCGTTAGCATGTACTACTGGCTCGTCGTTAATTAGAGGAATCAATTCCTGAAATGCTTCAGTGCCTTTCATCAAATAATCCCTTTTCAATAATCAACGTATAGGGTAACTTTTCATCGCAAATTTTTTGTTTTGCTTTTTTCAGCACTTCATCACAATTTTCTTCGCTGAGGATTGAATATTCCATGCCCGCAGTCTTGAGAAGCGCCTGATCGATATCCCCCATGATGATGTGCTCGGGAGCATCTTTACCCGCTTTGCCGCGCCAACTCATAATGACCAGTGCGGGTATCTTGTAAATCAAGTTCAGGGAGGTGAAGGCATTGAGGCAGTAACCCAAACCGGAGTTCTGCATAAGAAGAACGGGCATCGATCCTGCCAGATAGGCACCAACGCACAAACCCACCGCAGCATCTTCGCGAACAGACGGAACGTAGCGAGCTTCCCCTTTCTGATCTTCCAGTTCATAAATCAAACCAGACAATAAAGAGCAAGGCACACCCGTAAAAAATTTATAATCTTCTTGAATCAAGCGTTCAATAAAAGATTGCGATGTTAAAGCAGTCACATTTAAACCTTTACCAATTTTGGATATTACGTTCACCACCATATTCAGCCTGCAATTTATGGATGAGCTTGATATATTCGACGATGGATTCTTCACCGCGAAACTCTACACCAATATCCTTTGCGGCTTGATTGGACATGGGAACTCCATCATCGCCAGGGACACCTTCACATTCGCCGAAGGAATCAATGGTGTCGGCAATCATCTTTCCTAATGTCAGGTTATGTATATGACCATCTACCAGATGATAAATCTTCCCCGCCGCGTCAGCATTGCCGAGCGTACATTGGATGCCTTGCACCACAGAGTCGACTGAAACGTATTTGGTACTGCCTTTCAGGTCGACATTGTAGTTGGTGGCTAGATAGTCAATGGTCTGAAACCATTCCGACTTATCCAACTGTGGTCGCACACCATAAATGGTGACAGGTCGCAAAATGGTGATATCGAATGCGCGACTTTTTTGAAACTGGAAACAGAATCCTTCAATCGAGTTTTTTATGGAACCGTACAGGTTGCCAGGCCGAACTGGATGATTCTCGTCCATTGGGTTATCTTTATTTACGGTAGGCAATACTTCTCCAAAAACCGTACAGGCACTCATAAAAATAACCTGTTTTACTTTGGCCTTACGCGCTTCTTCCAGTAAATCAAAAGAACCATCGATATTAACCTTCACCAGTTCTTCCACGGTTTGAACCGGGCCGGGAAAATGGGCAAGATGCACCAAGACTTCTGCGTCTTGCACCAGTTTCGCAAGCGACTCTTTATCTTCCAGGCCGCCAATGATGTAATCAATATCTTCGAAAGTTTTTAAATGCTCAACAACGCTGGCTTCGCGGATCAAGGCTTTGACGTTATAAGTTGCGCTTTCTGAATTATCTTCCAAAAGCTTTTTTATAAAATGGGACCCCACCATTCCAGTAATTCCGGTGAGTGCAATATTCATTTGTTCCTCCAAATCCTAATGGATTTATCTTTATAATTTAAGATTGTCACACAGAATTTTTTATTATGATTATCCACAAAAATGATGTCAACCTTTTTCAGGTTTTTTTATCCAGATATAAATACTTGTGAAGAAATATTTTGGCCCACAAAAATTTTATCAAGAGTTTTTATTTATAACAGCCTGGGCCGTAGCGAGAATAGCTGTGGGTACCCGGTAGGGAGAACAACTCACATAGTCCAACCCCAAACGGTTAAAAAAACCAATGGATGCAGGGTCTCCCCCATGTTCTCCACACACGCCCATATGAAAATGGGGTTTAACTTTACGGGCTTTTTCGACGGCTATTTGAATAAGTTGCCCCAGCCCCTCCTGATCAAGCGATACAAACGGGTCATGGTTTAGCAGTCCCTGATCAACATATTGCCTGAGAAAACCCCCTGAGTCATCGCGACTTAGCCCAAATCCAGTCTGCGTAAGGTCGTTCGTGCCAAATGAAAAGAAATCCGCCTCACGGGCAATTTCATCTGCAGTCAGAGCAGCTCGTGGGAGCTCTATCATGGTGCCAATTTTAAATTTTAAGTCTACCCCTTCCTTCTTTAGTACTTCCGCAGCGACTTCCAGAATGAATTCACGGACAATTTTAAATTCATTAACATGCGCTACCAAAGGCACCATGATTTCGGGATAAACTTTGATTCCTTTTTTAATCAGCCTGCATCCTGCCTCTAAAATGGCACGGACCTGCATTTTATATATTTCAGGAAAGGTGATGCCGAGGCGACATCCTCGATGACCCAACATGGGATTCATCTCGCTCAAACCTTCGATCTTTTCTCTCAAAACACCACTGGAAATTTTCATTTCCCGTGCCAAAATTTTAATCTCCTGAGCAGAATGAGGCAAAAACTCATGAAGAGGGGGGTCGAGCAAGCGAACCGTTACGGGAAGCCCTTCCATCGCTTTAAAAATCCCGAGGAAATCTTTTCGTTGGATAGGAAGAAGTTTTTTCAAGGCTTCGTTCCGAATCTTATCATTATCAGCAAGGATCATTTTGCGAACTTGAAAAATGCGTTCCTCATCGAAAAACATATGCTCGGTTCTACAAAGTCCTATACCTTGCGCTCCAAAATCCCTTGCCATCAATGCATCATGCGGGGTGTCTGCATTAGCCCGAACTTGTAACGAACGAACTTCTTCCGCCCAAGACACCATCCGCGTAAAGGAATGGGTTAATTTCGATTGAATCAACGGAACCAAGCCTTCTATTACTTGCCCGGTAGTGCCATCCAGAGTTATTGGAGTCAATTCTTTCAGTAGAGTCCCAGCCAGTGAACAGGTTTTCCTGCGGGTATTGACGGTTAACTCTTCAACCCCTGAAACGCAGGGTTTCCCCATTGCCCTGGCGACCACTGCTGCGTGAGAGGTCATTCCGCCTTTCGCAGTGATAATACCCTGGGCCACATTCATACCTTGAATATCTTCGGGAGAGGTTTCCATTCTAACTAGGATGACCTTCTCCTTTTCCCTTGTCAGTTCCTCTGCCCTTTCCGAGCTAAATACAATTTTCCCTGTCGCCGCACCCGGTGATGCTCCCAAACCCTTAGCCAAGGTCTTGGTTTTTACCTTTGGATCTAACATGGGGTGGAAAATTTGATCTAGCTGACCCGCGGGAACTCTCATTAAAGCTTCGCGTTTGTTTATCAAACCCTCCTCAACCATATCAACAGCCACTTTGAGAGCCGATTCCGCAGTCCGTTTTCCAGATCGAGTCTGTAATAAATATAATTTGTTGTCTTCAATAGTGAACTCTATGTCCTGCATATCCTTATAATGCTTTTCCAGCTTTTGATAGACGTTTACAAGTGCCTGATAAACTTCTGGCATATCGATTTGAAGTTGATCAATGGAATTAGGGGTGCGAATTCCCGCAACCACATCTTCACCTTGCGCATTGATCATGTATTCGCCAAAGAATTTCTTTTCTCCGGTAGCTGGGTTGCGGGTAAAAGCAACACCTGTTGCTGAGGTCGTTCCCATATTTCCGAAAACCATTGACTGCACCGTAACCGCCGTTCCCCAATCGTGGGAATATCCATGCATCTTTCTATAAATAATCGCTCGCTCTGTGTTCCAGGAGTTGAAAACTCCTTCGACCGCCATTCGCAACTGCTTCATTGGGTCATCAGGGAATTTTTTATTCGTTTCACGAACGACAATAGCTTTAAATTTTTTGATAATGGATTTTAAGTCTTTAATTGAAAAGTCCGTGTCAACCTTGATCCCACGTCTTTGCTTTTCTTTTTCCAGAATGGATTCGAATCGGGCACCGTCAATATTTAATACCACATTGCTAAACATGGAAATAAATCGGCGATATGTGTCAAGAGCGAACCACTCGTTCTGTGTTTTCTTTGCAAGGCCGCGCAAACTGTTTTCGTTCAGACCCAGATTCAACACCGTATCCATCATGCCAGGCATTGAAACCCTTGCTCCCGAGCGAACAGAAACGAGCAGAGGATTGTCAGAGCCACCAAATTTTTTTCCAATTGTTTTTTCAAGTGATTTAAGCTGCTCTAAAACTTCGTCCCATAGCTTTGGTGGAAATTTTTTATTATTTTTAAAAAAATAAACACAAGCTTCGGTAGAGATAGTGAATCCAGGGGGAACTTCAATGCCTAGTAAAGCCATTTCAGCAAGGTTGGCGCCTTTACCTCCCAGGATATTTTTCATTTCGGCTTTGCCGTGGGTTTTTTTGCCGGCAAAAGCATATACAAATTTTTTGGGCATAAAAAAAATAAGCGATAGACGCTTCGTAAAAGAGGGTTAAAAAGGGGGAAATTTTATCAGAGTTTAATAGTACCTACAAATTTCAAACTTTCTTCAATACGATTTTTGAAAAGTCAGCAAGGTCCGAAAATAGGCCGGAAATATCGCGTAGCAGACAAAGGCGGTTTTCGCGTAGGGCAGGGTCTTCTACCATCACCATCACATTGTCAAAAAAATCATCCACCGCGGGTTTAATCTCCCCCATTTTTTCCAATGCGCTGGAAAACTCTTTATTCTTAATATGATTCAGAACCGGATCACGCACTTTTAAAAAGGCTGCATACAGTTGTTTTTCTGCTGGCTCGTTCAACAATCCGGGATCGATTTCTCCATCTACCTTTTTATCTAAAATGCTGGCAACCCGTCGAAAAGCAATAGCAAGAGGCTCAAAATAAGGCTGTTTTTTTAAATCGGAAAAAGCCGCCACTTTTGCTTTCACATCAACAATAGAGTCCATCCCAGTTGACAAAACACAATCAATCGCATCGTAGGGGAAACCTTCTCCATTCAATAAAGTTTTGTATCTCTGAGAAAATAAGTCCTCTACGTGCTTTTTAATTTCATCTTTGCCCAGCTTCGCTTTACTCTCAATTAGATTGAGACCATTCTCCACGAGGTTTTGAAAAGAAAGCTGCCATCCTCGATCCAGCACGATTTGCAGAATACCCAGTGCATGCCTCCTTAGCCCATAAGGGTCCTCAGAACCGGATGGAATTAGCCCTACTGCTATACAACCGATGATGGTATCTAGCTTATCCGCTATGGCAACGCTGGCCCCTGAATCACAAGAGGGCAAATCATCCCCCGCGAAGGTGGGACGATAATGTTCTTTAATCGCTTGGGCAACTTCAGCATCTTCTCCTGAGTGAGAAGCATAATAGCCGCCCATGATTCCCTGCAATTCAGGAAACTCAAAGACCATCTGGCTGACCAAGTCGGCTTTACATAATTCGGCGGCTCTTCTCGCTTGAGTTTCTTTTTGTGGACATACTTCACTCGCAAGTATTCCAGCGAGATCGGTGACTCGACTTACTTTTTCAAAAACCGTTCCTAGTTTTTTCTGGAACACGACGCCTTTTAAAGGTGCAATAAAGTCTTCGAGTTTTTTCTTCCGGTCTTCATCGTAAAAAAAGCGAGCATCTTCCAGTCGTGCACGCAAAACACGCTCGTTGCCTTTTTGTATTTCATTTCCTTCCGATGCCGGCATATTGCTGACAGTAATAAAACAGGGAAGAAGCTTCTCCTCCTTATCCCAGACGGGAAAGTATTTCTGGTGGTATTTCATTGTTATCACCAGTAACTCTTGCGGCAATTCTAAAAAACTGGAATCAAAATTTCCCTTAATCGATACCGGAAATTCAATAAGAAAATTTACAAGATTCAGTAATTCCTCGTCTTCTTTAATATGACCTCCGGCTTTTTCTGCTAACTGTTGAACCTGTGTCAAAATGGTTTTTTTTCTGATATCGGGATCAACGACTAGAAAATGTTTTTCACATTCTGACAAATATGATTCAAGGTCTTTGACTTGAAATTTTTCGGGGTTCAGAAAACGATGTCCCTGTGAAATAGCACCATTGGCAATTCCATCGAACTCAAACTGCAGAGCCTCCCCTTCAAACAATGCGGTAATCCAATGTAAGGGCCGGGCAAAGGGATGGGACTTATTTTGCCAGCGCATTTTTTTTGGAAATGGGATTTCATTGATTAATTGAGGCAGATAATCATTTAATAAGGATGCAGTGGCTCGACCTTTATTTTCAACCCGGGCACAAATCACTTCTCCTTTAGGGGTTTGTTTGCGAGTCAGCTCAGAAACATCAATTCCCTTGCCACGGGCAAAACCTGTTGCAGCTTTGGTGGGTTGGCCTTGATCATCATAGGCGACTGAAATTCCCGGTCCAAGAAATTCATCCACAGAATCTTTCTGCATGGTCATCACTCCTTTTACCGAGACTATCAGTCGTCTTGGAGTGCCCATAGTTTTGGGGATCTCTGCTTCAATCCGGTTCTTGGAGAAAAAAGAGGATAGTTCATTATTCATATAGTCCAAGGCGGGTTGAACATACCCGGATGGAAGCTCTTCGGAACCAATTTCTAAAAATAATTCAGCCATATTGATAGGTATCTTGTAAACCAGAATTTCCTGAAAACAAATGAGATAAGGGCAAAAATGAGTATTATCGAGCAAAAATTTTTAAAGTCAACCTTCAGAATTTTGCTACGAAACACAAATAGCAGGAATCATAATATGATATATTCTCTGTCTTATTCCATGTTTAGCCCTGTCCGGGATTTCCCTTGCTTGAACTATGATACGGATATTTAAATGACAACTATTATTATAGTCATTGCTGCCATCGCTATTGTCGCAGGCCTGATTTCAAAGAT
>JAJDBA010000097.1 GCA_029261675.1 Nitrospinaceae bacterium | reverse complement strand
GATTCGAATCAACCGTGGCGCAGACGATGCAGCGGGCCTTGCCATTTCCGAGGCATTAAGGTCTGACATTCGAGCACTTCGCCAGGCAGTAAGAAACGCCAATGACGGTATCTCTCTCATCAATGTTACAGAGGGTGCCCTCAACGAACAATCTGGAATTCTCATTCGACTCCGAGAATTGGCCTCGCAAGCGGCGACAGGTACTGTCGGCTCTACCGAACGCCAAACCATCCAACTGGAATTCGACGCTCTGCGACTGGAAATTGACCGTATTGCCAACACCACCGAATTTAACGGACAGCGGTTGGTAGACGGATCATTGTCTTCAGGTGTTGCATCAACAAATCAGATACTCATTCAGGTCGGCATCAATAGCAACACGGAAAGCCGTATCAATCTGAACGAGCAAGTTAATCTGGATGCAGTTACAGCATCTAGCCTGGCTATCGACACGTTGAGCTTAACAACAGCCGGCGCGGCGTTGACGGCACTGGATCAGATGAACACATCCATTTCAGTTGTGACACAAGGTAGAGGTAAAGTCGGTGCAGTTCAAAACCGGTTGGTCAGGACCATTTCGAATCTTTCTATTACTATTGAAAATCTGCAAGCTGCTGAATCAGCCATCCGCGATGCGGATATCGCCGAAGAAGTAGCCCTATTAACGCGAAATCAGATTCTGGTACAGGCATCAACTGCCATGGTGGGCCAGGCTAACCTGATTCCGCAATCGGTCTTGCAGCTTCTCCAGTAATGGGAAAATGATCTCGGATAAAAATTTATAGCCGAGTTTATAAGCAAGGATGCTTTAACTAAACTTAAAAAACACCAGACCTTTTCAGGGAGGAAAAGAATATGGTTGCATTAGTACTAAACACAAACTTATCTTCATTGAATGCCCAAAGGCATCTTGAAAATAATAGATCACAACTTGGAAGTTCCATAAACCGCATATCGTCAGGCATTCGAATTGAAGGTGCTTCCGATGGTGGCGCAGAACTGACCCTCACAGAAAATATTAGAGCCGATGTTCTAGCTCTTCAGCAGGGCTCCAGAAATCTTACCGATGGAACGGCTTTTGTCAAAACAGCCGAAGGTGCCTTGAATGAAATCTCCGGCATTCTACTACGACTTCGGTCTCTCGCATCGCAATCCGCGAATGGAACCATCGGAGATACCGAAAGAATATCAACCGACCTTGAGTATCAAGCCTCAATTCAGGAACTAGATAGAATTGTAGCCACCACTGAGTTCAATGGCACTTTTCTTCTTGATGGAACCTTGGCTGCAAGTCAACCGGATGCAGCTCACAATGTTCTACAACTCGGGGTTGACTCAAGATCAGACAATCAAATCGATCTGAACAACATACTCAATCTCACGAATGTCAACACGGCATCATTGGGTTTGACTGGCTCCAATATTACAACTCAGGGAGCTGCATTTCAGGCTCTGAATGATTTGACTTCTTCAATCGACCAGCTAATTCAAGTTCGAGGTCGAGTTGGAACGGCACAGATTCGTATGTTACACGCATTCGACAATCTCCAAGTTCAGGAAGAAAATTTGACTGCGGCGGTATCCACCATTCGTGACGCCGATTTGGCGGAAGAACTTACCATTCTGACTAAAAACCAACTTCTAGTTCAGGCAGGTGTGGCAATGGTTGGGCAGGCTAATTTGAATCCGCAAGCGGCTTTGACTCTGCTCGAAGGAGTTTAATTTTTTAAAACTTACCGGTTCGCCGGTCTAATAATAAAAATTAATAGGAGAATAGAAATGTCATTAACAATTTTTCCGCAGGCGTTTTCAGTAGGTTTTGCGCCTCAGTTTAACTCTGTACCTTCCAAAGCCCCAGGAACAGCCGACCCACCACAGGTCAGCCTTCTCGGTAGTGCAGATGAAGACTACACGGAACTCTCAACTGTAAAAATTATTTCTGACGACAACGATGTCTCAGCAGAAAATCAGGAGTTCACAAACCCGGATCATAAAACACGGGTGCGGATAGACCCTGACTCGAAGAAAGTTATCATTGAAGTAGTGAATGATAAAACTGGAAAAGAAGTACGGCAGATTCCAGGAGAACAACAGTTGCGTTTGAATGAAGGCATCACTGAATACAACGACATTGCATTTCGACAAAACAGCAACACTTCAATTGAACAAAATAGTTCGGATTCGCATGAACAGTACCCTTCAGCATAATCGCTTCATAAATTGAATTCCGGGACCTTTTCATCTAGGTCTCGGATTACAAAAGCACCTCTGCTTCGGTAGAGGTGCTTTTTTATTTTGCAGTCTCATTTCAAATCGAACCTGCAAGCTAGCAATGATATAATAAACGGATTATTTTTTACTCTCCCAGACCCTTCACAAATGAAAATTTTTAAAACCGGAATCATTGGCTGTGGCCGCATTGGAAGTCTATTGGAAGAAGACCCATTGCGTGGCAAGCCCTGCACCCATACCGGAGGATTCTCAGCTCTTCCAAATGTGAAAATGGTTGCAGGATGCGACATCGATGAAAATCGGCTAAAAAAGTTCGGGCATAAATGGAAAGTAAAAAACCTTTACACCGACTATCACGACATGCTTCGCGATAATGAATTAGATATCTTATGCATCGCAACATGGACAAACCAACACGCGACAATGGCATTAGACGGTATCCGTGCCGGAGTAAAAGGAATCTTCTGCGAAAAACCCATTGATGTCGATATCAAACTGGCACGCAAATTAGTACGAACCTGCAAAAAAAAGAATATCCCTCTACTCATCAACCATGAAAGACGATGGGATGTCTATTACCAGAAAGCTCACAAGTTAATTCAAGCAGGAAAAATCGGCGAAATAAGAACCATTATCGGTAACGCTTTGAGCTGGAAACCCGGCACCTTACCCATAACGCAATATGGTGGCGGCCCTTTATTTCACGATGGGACTCATTTGATCGACCTCCTTTTATATTTTGGTGGCCCCATTGAATGGGTCTCAGGCCACGAAACAAGACCTAAGGGAAAACGCTATATAGAGGAAACCGCATGCGCTATGATTGGGTTTCAAAATAACACGATAGGCTTTATCGAAGGTGGGGGAGCGAGAAAATATTTTAATTTCGAATTAGACATTCAAGGATCAGAAGGCCGCCTGCTAATTGGAAATGCAGGAAGAGAACTTTATGTAACGCAAAAAAGCAAACGCTTTAAAGGATTCCAAGAACTGGAAAAAATACCTTTCCCTGAACCGAAGCATTATGAGACGCCTTTTATAGGCGGTGCCAGAGAAATGGTAAAAAGCATCCGCAAACCTGGCAATGCCACAGGCGAAGATGCTTTGAAGACATTGGAAACCATTTACACTATATATAAATCGGCGCAACAAAAAGGCAAACGCCTGAGAATAAAATGAAAATAAATATCTTAAATATTCTCGCAGGGCTTGCAATTTTAACCATTCTAACATTCCTGAAAGTTTATCTTACTGGAAAAGAGGAACTCTCCATTGCTGAAGTTTTATTCAGCAAAAATAATTACACCGAGGCAACAACTCATTACGAACGTGCCATTCAATGGCATATTCCAGGGTCATCGACCCCTGCCCTTGCTGCCGAAAAGCTCTGGAACATCAGCCTTTTTTATGAATCTAAATACCTAACAGACGAAGCACTGAAAACATGCCGTCTTCTTCGAGGAGCATTTTATTCAACTCGCAGCTTTTTTACTCCCGGCGAAAAGTGGATAAATCTTTGCAACGAAAAAATTGCTCACTGGATGGCCAGCAAACCAGACCTGATAAACAAAACCCCGCTTTCTTTTGAAAGTCGAAAAAACAAATTCCTCAAGAATTTACAAGCCGACAGATCTCCCTATACTTCTTGGTCCATACTAACTGAGGTTGGGTTCTTCGGCTGGGTAGCTTGCGCCGCTCTATTTCTAATTAAAGCTGTTACCCCGGTAGCAGGTCTGAAACCCAGACCAGCAATTATTTATTCCACAGCATTTCTTCTATTTTATGCAATTTGGATTCTGGGGATGTTTAATGTATAACTATCCTTAAGCATGATGAGATCCTAACCGCCCAGCACATCGCAATTACCCCTTTACTATAGTCCACTAACACTGCTACTCTCGCGAGAGAGATTAAAAATTTTTAATTGAAAATGATGAATCCACTATGGTAATTTTTTCTTATTCTTAATTACCTTTGATTTCTCCTATTTCGTTCTATCTACCAAAAAAATAAAAATAAAATGTTCCCGATGCCTAAAGGTTATTATGGAGTTTCAGAATGATTGAGGTTGAAAACCTGACCCGGTATTACGGCTCTCGCCGTGCCATAAACAACCTTTCATTTCAAATTGAAAAAGGTGAGGTCGTCGGTTTTCTTGGACCCAATGGTGCCGGCAAGAGCACCACTATGAATATTATTTCCTGTATTCTTCCAGCTTCAAGTGGCACTGTCAAAATAAATGGATTCGATACTTTTGAACAGTCACTTGAAATAAGAAAAATTATTGGATATCTCCCAGAAACGCCCCCTCTTTACCCAGACATGACCGTTGCTAAATATTTAGATTTTGCCGCAGGAGTCCGTGGCGTTGCCGCTAAAAAAATTCCTGCGGCAGTTGAAAGAGTGGTTGAAAAATGCTCCCTCAAAGATGTAGGGCATCGAATCATTGGACGACTCTCGAAGGGTTACCAACAAAGGGTCGGC
>JAJDBA010000096.1 GCA_029261675.1 Nitrospinaceae bacterium | reverse complement strand
AGCGCGCGGTGTCATCACAGAAAAAAATTGATGCCGCCGTGACCGGATATCAGCAAGACCTCGATGCACTCGGCCAGGCCTTGAAATCAGCAAAACCCGTCGCCCCCACCCCAGCCCCGCCAGCCGTTCCAGCTGTTGAAGAGGCTGTAAAAACGGGGGGATAAACTTCATAAAAAATCAATTTAAGACTCGAATCCTTCAACTATTGATTACTTGAAATATGGTTTATTCTTTCAAAAATGGGTTGGAAATTGAGAAAGTCATTAGTTTGAAATTTGGATGTTGATTCTGCAAAAGAAATCTTATCTCCAGAAAAAACTACTTGAACATTGCCTTGAGCTAATTCCTGATTTCTTGTGTATGCACTAATTTTTTCATCCTCAAATAAAAACTCTATTGACAAACTTGATCGGTCTCCAAGCTGTCGACTTGCCCATCCACTACGATGCGGGGGAACCGGGAGCAGAACACCATAACCGTGGCTATTAGTCCTGGCTTTGGTCAATCCATTGGATTCATTGGTGTTGGGATCAATAGGCGCGTTTTTCAAACCATTCCAGTCACTAAACGCCTTATCAAAATCAAAAAGTCCTATAAAATATTTTTCTGATTTCTGATAGGTACTCTCTCTTTTTAAAATAGTACGAATAGCACTTGAGCCAAAAACACAAAAAATTTCAAAATTCATTTCTTGGTTTGGATAAAGTTTTTGCCATGCATTTTCTAAAATAATTTTGTCACTTTCGCCCTCCACCAATAAATTAACCCTTTTAGTAGAAGCTAATAATTTTGCTTCGGCTTCCATTAAATCCTTAATTTGCTGATAATCGCTATAGTTCCTTGGAGACAACGTTTTTCCGAATGGGAGTTCAAGTATTTCAAACCCACTAGAACCTAACACCTTTTCCAAGCTCAGAAGAAAAATTGGCGAGTGGGCTGTAATAATAAATTGAACGTTTTTAAAAATCTGGATCAACCTGGGCAAGCAATTTGCTAATGCAAAGTGATGTAGATGGAGATCAATTTCATCAACAACCACAATCCCCTTAATTTGTTCTGCTAAGTTCTTTTTAAGATCATATTTGTTTGGATAGTTTGCATAGACTAAATCAAAATCACGGACTATCGAAGCGAATATAGAAAACATAGTCGCCTCTCCACTTGAAAATTGAAAAATATCATTTGCAATTTTTTTCCCCGAATCCTCCAAAGAAATTGTCCGACTAAAACGCGGCCCAAACTTTAAAGCCCCATGCCCCTCAACCTTTTCTAAAAATATAATAGAGGCAATCTTATTTAGTAAATTATAAAAGTTCGTATTTTGCCCCACATAATGAAACTTTTCATTAGGAGGCTCGGCAGCAGGAACAACTTCCTGCATAGTCATGTCTGCAATAATGTCAAAAACCCAGTTCTTTAAGTCATTAAAGCTAGATCTTACTATCCCAGACCTTTGCGTTAAACCGACAAGATTCTTATGGTTTTCTATTCCTGCATTTAGTCTTGGACTTTCTAAATTTACCCAACCAGGGAATTCAAATCTGTCAGAAGGGAAAAACTGAAAAACTGAGTTATCGTATGCTGATTCTAATTTATTTTTATTGTTAGAAAATTGAATATGGTTATTTGAGTTTTCTGGGATATTTTGCCAAGATTTTATTGGAGGGGTCCAACCAAGCTTGGTCTCAAAATCAGAACGGTTAGATTTTAATACCCATTCATGATATTTAATTTCTTCGGAAAAAATTTATTCAGCGTATGAATATTGAGTACCATCTTTAATATATAGTGGTGATCGAACCTTGTATGCTTTTCCTGTTTCGACCTCAGAGTTTTCATAAAGGGTAGAGCGCAAAAGTATTAAAAAATTGGCCAGGTGACTCAACAGAATGGATTTCCCAGAACCATTTTTCCCAACAATGATCAGCGGTTTCGGGCTATTGTCCGTGTGGAAAGGCATTTGATACCAGACTTTTTTAATTGGCCCAACATTTTCTAAATGAATATTTTTTAAATACATTTCTCAAATCCAAATTATTTGAAAAAATTATTGGAAAAATAATTTCCATCTATATCGACAGTCCATATTATAACAAAAACCAGTTTTTCTATGTTTTTTGGACAACATTTATGTTTCTAGAGTAAAAATGATGTTTTTTCACCACAAACCGGACAAATAGACCCAATACATATCGTCTAAAATTAACTCAAAAATAATTCCTAATATTTAGGGTATATGGGCAAAATATTACAGGACAGCGCAAACAGAAATTCCCTGATATAGACTTTTAAAATTGATGTGGTTAAGCTTTTATTTAACACTTTGAGGGAGTGCCTGCCTCACTAATATATGCAGACCCGCCTCAAGCAATAGGCTTTGGCAGGCTTTCTTCTTCAGGCACGACCGTCTCGCCGTCGAATAAGGGCAACTGGGTCGTTTGCGGTTCCTGGTTCGGTGTCACTGGATAGTCGCCGCTGAAACAGGCGGTGCAGAAGTGACTGTTATCATCTTCCATCACCTCAAGCATACGATTGAGGTCGAGGTATTCCAGAGAATCGGCGGTGAGGTATTTGCGGGTCTCTTCCAGATTGTGGGTGTGAGCGATGAGC
>JAJDBA010000095.1 GCA_029261675.1 Nitrospinaceae bacterium | reverse complement strand
TGCCCAAATGGACCCGGACAATCTGGAAAGTCTCATTCTGCCTGTAGCAGAAGAGGGTGTGGATTACACGAAAGGCAACCGCTTGTTCCAAGGGAAAGCCTGGGAAATCATTCCACGACACCGATATATCGGTAACAGCATTCTTTCGCTTTTAACAAAAATTGCCAGCGGTTACTGGCATGTTGCAGATACGCAATGCGGTTATACTGCCATTTCAAATAAAGCCATACAAGCCATCGACCTTGACAATGTGTATCCTCGTTATGGAATGCCCAATGATTTACTTGTTAAATTAAATATCGCCGACTGCAGTGTGCGCGATGTTCCCGTTCGTCCCGTATACAATGTTGGCGAAGTTTCGGAGATTCGTATCTCCCGTGTTGTCATAACCATTTCACGGTTACTGGTTCATTGCTTTTTCAGTCGCCTGTTTGAAAAATATGTGATTCGAGATTTTCACCCTTTGGTTTTTTTCTATACCCTCGGTTTGATCGCATTCCCTGCAGGATTCATAACCGGAGTTTACCTTTTTCTGTTCCGTATATTTTCAGGTCCTGTTTCTGCCACCAGTGCTTTATTTTCAGCTTTTCTAATTATTTCAGGATTGCAGTTCCTTCTTTTTGCAATGTGGTTCGATATGGAAAATAATAAAGGTCTGAAAGGATGATGTATATGGTGCAACTCTTCCCCAAACAGTTTTATATTAACCTTTATAGTACTTTTGTTTTTTAAACGAACAAGGATACGACAATGAAACTGGTTACCCTATTACCTTCGGCTACGGAAATTGTTGCAAGGTTGGGATTAGAAAATAACCTTGTTGGTGTTTCGCACGAATGTGATTTTCCTGAAGCAGTCGTCTCTCTTCCAAAACTTACTTCAAGCAGAATCAATACCGATTTATCGAGTGGCAGCATTCACCAATCCGTAATGGAAGTGATGAAAAGCGCCGTCTCTGTTTACGATCTCGACATAGAACTTTTAAAATCTCTCCAACCTGATTTCATAATCACTCAAGATTTATGCGATGTCTGTGCCGTTTCGTTTGAACAGGTCGAAAAGGCTTGTCAGGAGGTCCTCGATAAGAATACGCAAATCATCTCTCTCAAACCCAAAATTCTGGGCGATATCTGGGACGATGTGCAAAACGTAGCGGACCAATTATCTGTTAGTGAAAAAGGGCGCGAGTTTAAGATTGAAGCAGAGGCAAGAGTCAATGAAGTAAAAGCACGAGCAGGCAATGAAACTGCACCCAAGGTGCTGACTATTGAATGGCTTGACCCTATTTATATCGGCGGCATGTGGTTGCCAGAAATGATCGATATTGTGGGAGGTGAGGTGTGCATTGCTAAAAGCGGACAACTAGCCCCGGTGGTTAAAAAAGAAGACCTCGCAAAAATAGAACCTGATGTGGTGGTGGTCAAACCCTGTGGATATAAACTTGACCAAACCTTGAAAGAGTTAGAATTATTAAGAGAGCAACTCCCGGATTGGAAAAATCCCCCGCGCATTTATCTGGTCGATGGTAATTCTTATTTCAATCGCCCCGGCCCGCGCATTCTAGACTCTCTGGAGATTCTCGCCTACTGCACCCACCCAAACCTATTTTCCGATTTTGGCGAACGTTATAAAACGGGCATTGTCGAACTCGGACCCGAGCAACCCACTTCACCCTGAGTCTGCCGCATTGTCATCCTGAGCTTGTCGAAGGATGGAATCACTAGATCATGAGAAAATATTTTATATACATACTCCAGTGTAGCGATAAAAGTTATTACACGGGTGTGACTCGTAATGTTGAAAAAAGGGTTTATGAGCATCAGCAAGGTTTTATCAAAGGTAGTTATACGCATTCGCGTAGACCTATAAAATTAATTTTCACAGAAAGCTTTAATAAACCTTTGGATGCGATTGAGCGAGAGAAACAGATTAAAGGGTGGTCGCGAAAGAAAAAAGAAGCCTTGATATCAGGAGATTTTTCCAGCCTGCAAAAGCTTGCAAAGAAAAAATGATTTCACCCTTCGATGAACTCAGGGTGACGGCTCCGCATGACCTAATTGCACTTGTTTTGAGTCGTCATCCTGAGGCTCTCGAAGGATCTCGGGTTATGTAAAACTCCAGGGATAGGGGTAAAAAATGCTCTTAAACGCGCCCCAAAAGCATCGACCGCCCTCAACCGCAATGCAGAGCAGCCTCCCATGCTAATGGGTTGAATTTTAAGGAGTAATTCGATATAATCTGGGCATGGCTATACAAAAGGATTTCATTGTAATTGGCTCTGGCGTTGCTGGATTGACCTTCGCCCTTAAGGTTTGCAAATTTGGGTCGGTCGGCATCATCACTAAAGATGCTTTGGAAGAGTCTGCTACCAAATACGCCCAGGGGGGAATTGCCTCGGTGATGGCAGAAGACGATTCTTTCGAGTTGCACGTTCAGGACACGATGGAAACGGGACGCGGACTTTGCCATGAAGATTTTGTGCGTATCGCCTGCCGCGAAGGCCCGGCGAGAATTCGTGAATTGATTGACTTGGGAGCGCAATTTGATTTGCGCGGTACGGAATTCGATTTAGGAAAAGAAGGCGGTCATTCCAGACGCCGTATTCTTCATGCCCACGATCTCA
>JAJDBA010000094.1 GCA_029261675.1 Nitrospinaceae bacterium | reverse complement strand
CCTAAAAGGTCATCGTTCAGTCGGAGGAATGCGCGCGAGTATCTATAACGCCATGCCTGAAGCTGGAGTAGATGCTCTGATTGATTATATGAATGATTTTGAAAAGCGTAAGGCCTAAGAGTTATATTTTTATCTATGGCTATTGCAGCACAAGAGATTTTTTTAGAGACCCACTAACCCGGCGAACTGCCGGAAGCAATTTGTAAATATTCGTGGGGTTAAAAAGTAAAATTACCCCATTTACTTTTGAGCTAATATTGTATCCCTCGTTGAGGGTAATTTGGAGTTAACAAATGAAAGTTTTAGTTTCAGACAACCTCTCCACTACTGGAGTTGATATCCTCAAAAAAGAATCCGGCATTGAAGTGGATGTAAAAACCGGATTATCTAAAGAGGAACTGATCGCCATCATTCCTGAATATGATGGTTTGATAGTCCGTAGTGCTACCAAAGTAGTCGCAGAAATTATTGAGGCCGCCTCAAACCTTAAGGTTATAGGGAGAGCGGGTATCGGTGTCGACAATATTGACCTTGATGCTGCAGGACAAAAAGGTGTCATCGTTATGAATGCTCCGGAAGGAAATTTAATTACCACAGCAGAACATTCGATGGCCTTATTGCTTTCCATGTCTCGGAACATTCCGCAAGCAAGCTGGAAGCTTAAGAATGAAAAATGGGCTCCGAAAGAGTTTATGGGTGTCGAGCTTTTTGAAAAGACCTTGGGAATCATTGGCTTTGGTCGCATCGGATCCGTTGTCGCTGACCGCGCACGCGCATTCCAAATGAAGATACTCGTTCACGATCCATACATCTCACAAGAGCGCGCGGAAAAAGCCGGTGTTGAGCTGGTTGAGCTAAAAGACTTGCTGGGAAGGTCAGATTTCCTCTCTCTTCATACCCCCGGTCTTGCTGATGGCAAAGCTCTTTTAGGAAAAGAAGAGTTCGATCAAATGAAACCCGGCATGCGAATTGTAAACTGCGCACGGGGTAGCTTGATTGATGATGATGCGTTGATCCAAGCTATCAAAGAAAAGAAAGTGGCACAGGCTGCCTTGGATGTTTACTCAAAAGAGCCCTTGGACCTGGAAAGCCCCTTACTCAAGGTAGATGAAATCACATGTACCCCACATTTAGGTGCATCTACAGGAGAGGCTCAAGAAAAAGTAGCCATCGCCATTTGTGACCAGATCATCGACTACTTGAAATATGGGAATGTTCGCAATGCTGTAAATGTCCCTTCGATCGATGCGGAAACACTGGCAAAAATCAAACCTTATCTGGTATTAGGCGAAGATCTGGGCAGCTTTCTATCACAGATTACAGATGGAGCTTTGACCCGGATAGAGATTCAATACAACGGAGAGGTGGCCGGTCTTTCAGTAGAACCTATTTCAATCGCAATTTTAAAAGGACTGCTCAACCGAACTATCGAGGGTGTTAATATGGTCAACGCACCTTTCATCGCCAAGGAAAGAGGAGTTGAGGTTCAAGAGTCCAAAAGCAATGAAGTACATGAATATACCAGTACCGTACAAGTTAAAGTGACCACGCAGAAAGGAACCCATCTAGTAACAGGAAGTATCTTCGGAAAAGGTGACTCCAGAATCACCCAACTCGAGGAATACAGCCTCGAAGGCGTTCTCTCAAAAAACATGTTGGTGCTCAATAATATGGATGTCCCCGGTGTCATTGGCAACTTGGGAAATATTCTCGGGAAACACAATCTTAACATTGCAGGCTTCCATCTGGGAAGGATGGAAGATGGTGGGAAAGCGGTAGCAATCATCAACATCGACTCGCCGCCAACAACTGAAGCATTGCGTGAGCTAAGGGATACAGCCAATATCTTAAACGTTCACAGCGTTTCACTCTAAACAATAGCGCATAAAAAAAGCGTGGCCTCCTCTTCCGAGGGAGCCACGCTTTTTTAATTTTATTTTATTTCTTAGTCTCTTCCTTCGATTCTGGGCTCTCAACCTTTTGCCCGAAAACCTGCGCGATTACCTCATTAATTGCATCCACGCCAAGAATATTATAAACGGTGTTCGCTGACTTAAAATGCGGACTAGTGAAAAGGCTCAGCACCTTTTTACTGGTATAGCCCAGCATCATAAACTCATGCGCATAGTTTTCTGCAACCAGACGCAAGGTATCTTCATCGGCATCTTCATCCCCGGTTGGAGGTCCGGCATCTGCATCGACATCTTCCTGAATTTCATAAACATAGATTAGATGCCAACCAAATTCTGTGTTGACGGGTCCAACAACATCGCCCTCTTGTGCTGTGAAAGCCGCAACCTCAAAGGGTCGAACCATAGCCCCTTTACCAAACCAGCCTAAGTCTCCACCGCGTTTTTTTGAAGGGCATTCACTATGCTCTTCGGCAAGCTTGGTAAACTCTTCACCTGCATCAATTTTCACCTTCAATTCTTCAGCAAGTTCTTTCGAACCCACAAGAATATGACGGGCTTGAACTTTTTTAACTTTTCTTTCTTTCGCCATTATTTTATTCCAGTAAATGGGACTAAGCCCATATCAATTATTAAAAAATCAATTTAACATTAAAGCACAACATTTTTTGTATTTCTTACCCGATCCACATGGACAAGGCTCGTTAGGTTTTACTTTTTCTTGTTGTATCTCGACGGGAGCTTGATTGTTTAGCAATTCCTGCCCCATCTTTTTTGCATTCTTATATCTCAGCTTCAACCTATCATTTAAATCTGGAATAACTTGGTTCAAAGCAATCAACATATCATTATTTTTTACTGTAAGCTTTGCATCTTCCTTTTCTCTCATCTCTTCATCGAAATGATAAATCGCTGAAAATAAAGGAGCCTGATCTACACTGTCCAACTGAAACTTAAAGAATGACAACTGCAAACATTTATTATCATTTCGCGGGTCAATATCGTAGGAATCTTCAGCGAAGTATTGATTGTCTTCGTAATTAAAATCCAGCATTTCCTTATTTCGCGGGAACAACTCAATATAATTAAAATACCGTCCAGGTTCAAATTCGAGATAGCTAATGGGGTTCTTTTCTCCATACGCTTTCGCTTCTACGGCTCTCTGCTTGAACAGGACAATTAACTCATCCGCAGCATTTTTTGAAAAACCTTTAGCAATCTGGCTTTGAACTTCAGTAAGTTTAGGGTGTTCAGGAAGCGTATTGAATGTTTTATTGAAATTTAATTGAAAAGCAAAAGAATTTTCAAGGTTATCCTTATCTCGCAGATAGACCACTACATAACTATATTCAAAAAATGGACTCGTATGATAATAGTCTTCAAGGATATACGTATGTCTGTAGTCCTCTTCTTCGAATCGGTAAGTGAGTACCGAATTTTCGCTCTCTTGCTTGTTAATTACCCTATAACTTTCGATGACAATTTCCCTTCACTAATTATTCAAAATTACTCTACCACCAGATTTAAATCAGCGTGGTAGCGGAGAATTAGAAAAGCCTGGATACTTTTTAAATACCCCTTTTGCTTTTTCTCGCACTTCTATATCGCGAACAGCTCGAACGGAATCTTTAGTAATATCTTCTTTATGATTCGCATTTGCATGACCGTATCTATAGTAATAAATGGCCGCCGTTGCATGTGGCATTTCGTTTGAGGTCCACGAAGTAAAACCCCCTCCTGGAGAAAACGCAGAACTGATGAAAATATCCATCCGATCCATATCCTTTATACTGTGATTTTCATCGTGGAGGCCTTCCGCTTCTTCCAGAGTTGGCATTCTCCAATCTGAGAATCCTGCAAAGTTTTTAAGGTTCAGATCCTTAAGATATTCATGCGCTCTGAACCAGTTGTTCCACTTGCTGGTATCTTGAAACGAATCCGTTTGTTTCCACATTAATTTTGTTTCCAAGTCAGTAACGGTGCCATCACCATTATCGACAAATCTTTTTTCCAGTTCCAATTGTTGCTCCTTTAAATTTCAAATCCTGCAACATTCAAATGTAGTCAGACCAAATCTTCAGTTTTGTCTATGTCACGAACCAATCGTGAGGCCCCCTTGGAAATGCGATAGATATCATCATACATGGTGACCCCTTTTATAAAACTCAAACGGGTGCCTTGTACTTTATGTCTAATATCACTGGTCCAGCATAGAGAACTACAGCCAGAAGCAAACAAATCTGATAAAAAAATGGTTTTCCCCGAGTTGTCGGAGTTTTTCATATTCTTATCGAAAAGACTTTTCGCTTCATTTGTTGTCGGCAGTCTCCAGTTTGAAAAACCTGCAAACCGTTTTCGGTTCAAGGTTTCTGTAAACTCTCTCACCTGCAACTGGCTCATCCATTTTCCCGTAACCTGCCAGGTATCCTGTTTAAGCCAAACCAATCGTTTGGCACAATCAATTACAGTATCACTATCCCCTTCAACAAAACGTGCCTCAGGTTTAGTTGTTGGGTTTTCACTCATAATCGTATCGCCTTTTTTGTAAAATCTTAGTATCCCTAACTATTCGTTCAGGAATCTTTTTTGATTGTTCGAACAGCACGCACTCCATGACTTCGCAAGCCCATTGCGTTCCATTTATAATCGCCATTATAAAAATGAAACCGGATGGCAAATCCCTTATCGGTCTTGTGCATGGTTTTTGTCCATGATGTCTGCCCGGCTCCCGGAGGAAACCCCTTTATCAAAAAGAGTGTGTCGCCATAGTTATCTGTTACAGGATTGGAAGGATCATAAATGGACTGAGCTTCCTTCCGAGTCGGCATTCTCCAGTCCTTATGGCCTGCGAATTTAACTCTATTCAGCTCCATCATATAAGCCTTCGCCTCTTCCCAAGTCACCCACTTATCCAGGTCGGTGTAAGAGTCACCGGCTTTCCACATGAGCCCTGTTTTGTTATCCACAATTGTTCCATCTTTGCGGGCCTCAATGCGGATGAATTCAGAGTCTTCATCTTCCTCCGCTTTATCATCCCTAACCAAGCGAACTGCACTGGGAAAACCATCGTTCTCCTTTGCTAACCAGAATTCATAGTCTGAGCGAAAATCATGGGACATGGCTGCCTTGGCCCCACGAGTCTGGCTGGTCCAGGTTGAAAACCCACATCCCGATGGAAAGACCGGATTTATATGAATCTCGCATCCTTCCACATCCATATTGGTGGCTTCAGAATCGAACAGGTATTTGGCTTCCGAGGCAGAAGGGATACGCCAATTGCCGTACCCGGCAAACTTCTCTTCATTCATTTTTCGCGCGAGTTCCAGACTTTCATGCCAAGTGATGAGTCGCCCCAACTCTAACCATGTGTCTCTTTTCATCCACATGATGCCGTGCTTGGCGTCGGTGACTGTTTCATCACCGTTATCAATGTATTGCAGTTGTGTCGATTCCGTCATTATGCGTTTACCTTCTTCGAGGCGCAATTTGTTTATTGGTTACCGTATCTTTTCGACAAATCCGAACCGAGCCAAAGCTATACTCTTCAACACTGACTACTTTACCTTCGGAATAGTCGAATCGAGGTCTTCTCGTTGAGGTATCGCCAGCGATCCATCCCGTTTTAAAAGCGCCTTCAGGAAAGATAGGATCCAAATGAAGATTAGAACCACCTTTACCTGGAACCTCAAAATTTTCGTCAAACAAAGAAGTGGCTTCGTCAATATTCGGAAGTCGCCAGTCATCAAAGCCACCAATTTTTCGCATATTCTTTCTATCTGCAAAACTAACAGCTTCATGCCAGTTGAAAAATTTTCCATTATCTTGCCAAGAATCTTTTTTTAACCAATAGACACGGGTCTTATTATCAAACACAACATCGCGGCCTTTTTCAACAAACCGTTTTGGCTTATCATCCTTTTGCTCCGCCAGCTCTTGTTCTGCTTTCTGCGGTAATTTTTCATCCATAATAGTTTCCATTAACCGGGGCTTAGCCGGTTTTGAATATTAAAAAATAAGGCTACTCCCCGGTATAACCTATTTCTACACTGTCTTCATCGACATTCACGATGACAGGAACAATGTACTGGTCATTGGAGTACTCCAACAATTTTTTCAACCCATGCGGGTCTTTATCAACATTAATATAAATAAATGATCGATGCTGTTTTTTAAAATCTGATATAGCCTTCTGTGTATGAGGGCAGTCGTCTTTCCCAAAAA
>JAJDBA010000093.1 GCA_029261675.1 Nitrospinaceae bacterium | reverse complement strand
TTGGAATGCCCCCCCCAAGCTAGGGCGGCATTCACATTATTCAAATGTTAAATATTTTAGAAGGGTTTCCCTTGGGAGACTTGGGTCCTAACAGCGCAAACGCACTCCATCTTATGGCAGAGTCAATGAAATTAGCTTTTTCCGACAGAAGTAAATATTTAGGCGACCCTGATTGGTGGGATATTCCCATAAAAGGGCTTATTTCCAAAAAATACGCAACTGAACTTCGCCCCAAAATAAATCTTCAAAGGACTACATCTTCAAAAGATATTAAGCCAGAAGAAATTGATCCTTATGAAAGTGACGAAACCACCCATATTTCCGTTATGGATCAATTTGGAAATGTGGTTTCAAATACCACCACACTCAATTTTAGTTTTGGTTCTGGTATCGTGGTACCGGGAACAGGGATGTTTTTAAATAATGAAATGGATAATTTTACTGCCAAACCCGGTGTTCCAAACAGCTACGGCCTTCTCGGGGACCAGGCCAACGCCATCCAACCCACCAAAAGGCCTCTCAGTTCCATGTCCCCCGTAATTCTCCTGAAGGATGGGAAACCTTTTCTGGCTACAGGAAGCCCCGGTGGGCCACGCCTGATAAATGCCATACTTCAGGTGATCATTAATGTAATTGACCATGGAATGAACATCGCCGAAGCTACCAATACCCTGCGCATCCATCATCAATGGAAACCTGACAAGCTCCGGGTTGAAAAAGGATTTAACCCGGATACGCGCCGTCTGCTGGAAGAAAAAGGACATCGGGTCAGGGTTACTAATTCTTTAGGTTCTATACAGTCTGTTTTAAAAACGAAGGAGGGTTTTTATGGTTCATCGGACCCACGTCGTTCGGGTGCACTGACGTTAGGATACTGAGTTTTGCGTTGACTGGGATTCGGTTTGCTTTGGACCGGAAATCGCTTGTTGTGCCGCAAAACTTTTCACATCATCAGAAAGGCTGACGGTGACTTGACTAAATGGAATGGTCAAACCATTATCATTGCAGATTTTAACCAGATATTTGTTAGCATCCCATTTCAAAGGGTAAAAATCCTCTCCATACAGCCCGTTTACTTTTATCAGAATAACAAGGTTTAAGGAGCTTGCGCCGGCACTTTCAAAGTGGACACTCAGAGATTCAATTACAGAAGGTTCCTTTTCATAATAATAAGTAAGATGATTTTTCAACCCCTCTTTGAATATCTTGGGAATCTCGTCACAGATACGGGATTGGATCCCATAGTCCAATCCAAAATTTATGACAAGACGATAACCTTTAGACAGGTTTCTTGGTTTTTGGGATAGAAAATCAGAGGTTGGGTAATATTTTAATGATGCATAATTGTAGAGCGTTACCTGTTCCATTGTTTGACTCTCCACCCTTCCATAGGTCTCGTCATCAAGAATGACCCAATCTCCTTTCTGGGAGGGAAACCAAGGCTCTGAATCCACTACAGGACGAGAATGCTGGCCAATGAGTTCTCCCACAGGCATTCTAATTATTCCCCCTTCAAGTTGTTCATTTAGAAGGGTGGTATAAAGCCCAATTTCTTTAACCAAAAAAGGAACCCCTTTCCAAATGATACGTTCCCCCTCCCTCACTGTTCCCAAATTCATAATAATTCTCAGCTCTTTCATGATATTGGGAATAAGTTGCCTTGAAGTCCAGGCCATGGCAATCAGAAATAAAATAACAATACTAAGAAGCAACCAGTCATCCAATAGATAAAGCGAGATTAAACTGGCCAAAATACAAACAAATACAATAAGCAGGTTCGAAATAGTTCTGATCAATCTTCTAAGTTGTGAGTTGATTCTGTTTGAAAAAAAAGGCCGCTGATTTAAAATCCCATAAACTCTTAACAAAACCCACCACAAACCAAGGAAGGTCATTGTGGCGATAAATAGATTTCGACCACGTTCCTTGAAAAAATTACCAAAAGAGGCTTTTACTACATCAAAGATAGAGCTTTTTGCCATTTGAATTGATGCAAGTTTGCGTTCGGCCTCTCCAAGTTTAAATTCAAGGAACTCAGAGTTATATTTGGCTTGAAGCCGATCCATTTGTTTTTGGTAGGACTGTAATATTTTCGAATCGGTGGAATTGTCGTGCATTTTTGATTTTGTTAATGCACTTAAATTCTTTTTTGCCATTTCATGTTTTATTATTTGAGACTTTAAGATATCGATTCTAGTCTTGAGTTTGTCAATTTTTCGAGGCTTTTCTGAAATCTCATGGATCGCTTGAAGAAGAGGCATGGTAAGCTCTTGCAGCTCATCCAACCAATTCATTGCACCTTCTTCTTTTTTGATCAAACTCTCCTCATTGATATGAGCGGCAATACTTTCAAAATTAAGAGATAATTCCTTCCGCTCGTTTCTCAAGTCCTCAATTCTGTCGGTGTCCTCTTTAGTTTGAGGGCCACTTTTTAACAACTCCAATTCGTCATTAATTTTTAACCTTTTTTGAGTAATCTGGAAGAGTTGTTTTTTGATGATCCCAATCTCAGGCGCCCCTAACTCATCCTTTTTGGGAGTCACATTTTCCTGGGGAAAAGCACTTAGAGGAAAATACAATAAGAGAAGGGAGAATCCGACGAGCAAAAAACATTCCAAACATTTCCTTAACATTTTGGCTTGAGGAGATCTGTTAGTGAAGATGGCACTTGAATCAGCATATATTAGCTTCATAGGGTTGAATTGGCTTTCAAGATAATTCCCAATTAAATAAAGACATTATAAACCTCAACTGGTATTTAATTGGAGAAAAAGGTTGTATGTTGATGGCCCGATCCCCGCTAATTAGTCCAAATGTTAAACTCAGGGAAACCTGATAATCATTTGGTAGGGGTAGGGTTATGGTGAGGAGGCGCTATAGTTCTGAATAAATTATTGTCATGCATCCGGGATGCGGAGGTATTGGAATCGAAAGGGTTAACCCAAGTGGAGGCGGTCAAGAAACCTGGGATATGTGAGCAGACCTTAATCCGCTACCTTCCCAAAATAAGCCTGTAAGAAAAAAACTCGAAATAGGCTATAGAGACAAGCAGTGGGCATCGGACGCGGATCATCGGCGATGCACGGTGTGTTTTTACCGAAATGATCTGCTAATCCAGATTTGGGGATGAGGGTTTGCAGGCTGTGGGTCGATTCTGGTTTCCGGCTTTCCAACAGGCGATTGGAATTTGGTTGGTTTCACGAGATAATATATCGAGCAAAACTTGCCATCCACCAAAAATGAATACTAAAACCTTCTGGGACGCAAAATGAATCTTCGAATTAAATTAATTGCCTGCAGTTTTTTAATCCCGTTTCTCCTGCTGTGTTTCGGGAAAAATCCAGCGCATGCTCAGCAAGGGGGAATTTATACCCAAAAAGATGTGTTCCATCCTGTCAGGGGAAAAAAGGGCATGGTGGCCAGTCAGGAAGCCAGAGCAACTCAAATTGGATTGGAGATTTTAAAAAATGGAGGTAATGCCATCGATGCTGCTGTGGGTGTCAGTTTTGCCCTGGCTGTTACATTGCCTAGAGCCGGTAATATCGCCGGTGGTGGCTTTATGCTCGTACACTTGGGAAAAACAGACCAAACAATTGCTATAGATTACCGTGAAATGGCCCCTTTGGCGGCTTCATTCGATATGTATCTCAATGAAAAGGAAGAAGTTGATACAAATCTTTCTCAATGGACCCATCAATCGGCGGGCATTCCCGGGACGGTAGCAGGAATGGCCTATGTTTTAAAAGAATATGGAACCATGTCCCTGAAGGAAGTCATTGCTCCTGCTATCCGATTGGCTGAAGAAGGAATAATTGTCAATGAAGATATTGAGTTTACATTGACCCAAGGCAAGAAACGCTTACAGCAGTGGCCGGAAACAGCAAGAATTTATTACAAACCAGATGGCTCAGTCTATTCAGTTGGCGAAAGAATGGTTTTTAAGGATTTGGCGTGGTCTCTAAAAGAAATTTCCGAAAAAGGTCCCTCCGCCTTTTACGAAGGTGCTATCGCTGAAAAGCTGGTGGCGGATATGAGAAATCATGGCGGCTTAATTACCTTGGAAGATTTGAAAAACTACCAGGTTTCGGTTCGGGAACCTGTTCAAGGGACGTATCGTGGTTATGAAATTATTGGAATGCCCCCCCCAAGCTCGGGCGGCAT
>JAJDBA010000092.1 GCA_029261675.1 Nitrospinaceae bacterium | reverse complement strand
TGAAAAAGATTTCCCTGGTGGTGGGATTCATGTCAATGCAATCAATACAATTTTAACTAATCAATTTTTAAGGGATTCTTCTCCGGAAGTAAATTGGTTTCTTATGTTTTTGGTTGCTTTAGCATCTTCTAAGTTTTTGGTCCGTGGAAACTTCAAGTACTCTTTAAGCATGGTAATGATTTTTGTTATGGCTTATGTGTTGGCCACATTTTTTGTTTTTCAACTTGGTGTGATTGTTCCAGTTTGCATGCCAATTTTATCTGCTTTTGTTACAACTTTAATTGTTCTTGCATGGCAAGCAGGAAGGGACAGAAAAGAAAAAAGTCTACTATTAAATGAGAAAAGCAATATTGAACAACAACTGGATTTGATTTCAAGTCTTCTCTCTAGCAAAGAAAATGAATTGGGTGAAATTCAAAGCCAATTGAGTCAAATCCGCCAAGAAAATGAAGACCGGAGCAAATCCCAAAGTGAAAAAATAAACCATCTGCAAGAGCAAATGAGCAAGTTGGTTCAGGAAAAACAAAACCTTTTGGAAAAAAAAGTGGCACTGGAAGAAAAAGTACTGGGGTTTCGGGTCCATATTTCCATTGATCAACCCTTGGAAAGGGATAATGAAGAAATCAAAAAAGAATGTGATGCCTGTGGAATCATTACTCAAAGTCCCAAAGTGCTCCAAATTTTCTCCAATTTAAAAAAGATAGCAAAGACAAACGAAACTGTATTAATCTTGGGAGAATCTGGAACAGGCAAAGAACTGTTTGCTAAGGCTGTGCACCGTCTCAGCAGTCGGTCCGGAGAGTTTGTTCCGCTAAACTTAAATGCCACTCCGGAAACAATGATGGAAGCGGAATTATTTGGTTTTGAAAAAGGAGCATTCTCGGGTGCCGACAAGCCAAGAAAAGGTAAGTTCCTACAAGCCAAGGCCGGAACCTTGTTTTTGGATGAAATTGGAGATCTCTTGCCTAGTTTGCAAGTAAAACTATTGAGAACCCTTCAGGAAAAAGAAATTATTCCTTTAGGAAAAGACATTCAACCAATTAAAATTGATACCCGGATTGTGGCTGCAACCAATAAAAATATGGAAAAAGCCGTAGGGGAGAAAGAGATGAGGTTGGACTTGTATGGAAGATTGAGCGCTTTTGTAATTGAACTCCCGCCGCTTCGAGAACGGCCGGAAGATATTGAGCTTCTCTCAATGCACTTTATTAAACAGTTCGGCTCTGAATTCAAGCGTCGAAACCTAAAGGGAATTTCCACTGGTGCCATGAAGAAACTAAAAAATTACCCTTGGACTGGCAATGTGAGGGAGCTCGAAAACGTTTTGAGGAAATCTATCCTTCTTTCTCCTGCGAAACCTTCGATGTTGCAGGAAAAGGACATTCAGTTTTCAAACCTAACTGGAACAATATCTCCTGATACGCAACAAGATCTTAGCTTTCAAGAGGCGTCATTTCAAAAACCTGACCAAAAAAAACAGCAAAACATTGATGATTCAAGGTTTCTTTCCGTAGCGCGCCGGAATCGTTTTGTGATTAGCAATATGGAAAAGGAATTAGATATTGACCGGGAAACAATTCGTTCCCAGTTAAAGGGGATCTGCTTTCAAACTCTTGTTAATTGCGGATTTGACGTGTCGCGGACAACAGAGTCTTTAACAGAAGATCCTACCCTGCAGAACAAACTAGAAGAAAAAGTAGATCAATATATGAAAACGCTTTTGGGGAATTTGAGGAAATTTGAAACCCTGGAAGATGCTCAAAGAGCTGTCCGAGACTACAAAATTCAAGACAATATTCCAAGTAAATATCGAAAAGCTATAGAAATCCTTATACGTCATTCATGGCCTGGTCGAGAGAATGACGGATTTTCCAATACGCATTGATACCATTACGAGGTAATAGTATGAAATACTTCCACTGGGTTTTCCTTTTTTTTATTTTGATTAATTCAACGGGGCAAAGTTCTCATGCTCTTCAACAACCCAAGGTTCTCTTGGGAGTTTGGATTACACAGGAAGAAGCAAATCTTTCTCCAAAAATAGAAGAAACTATTAAAGGGTTTCAACACAAGGATATTGAGCCAGCAGAAGGGGAAGCAACAGCAGGGCCTCTGATAAAGGTAGAAAAGCCGGAAGAGGGCAATATATTTAATGGGAAAATAAACATTGAAGTTAAATTCAAAAAAAACCCCTTGGGCAGTGATGTGGATATGGGAACACTTAAAGTAGTCTATCTTAAGATTTTTGATGTTGATATTACGGATCGTATTAGACCTTATATAAAAGGAGAGGCGTTGGTTGGGAAGAATATTGAATTTCCAGAAGGTGAGCACATCTTCCAAATTAGAATTCAAGATAAAGAACAGATTGAAAGTGTGAAAACCTTTTCTATTATTGTCCATTAAGTGTTTGAAGTCCACGAGATCGGTAAACAGGTTTTGGTAAAGTAAACCTTTTACAACCGGAGGTCGTGAGATGACACAAGAATAACTGGAAAATTTCTGGTTTTGTCTGACTTCAGGGGGCAAAGATTGAAAAATGAATTGATCTGGTTCAAATAGGAAAAAATTATCGTGTTCAAAAAAGAAAAGGGCTTGCTTGCCGGGCCTGACTCGGTCACAAACTAAGCGGCTACGCAAGAGACCCTTTCCAAATTCAGTTTATAAAAATGCCTACAGGCTGTCAACTTGGGGCAACTTTGGGGGCAACCTAAAAGCAACGCCTAAAATATTAATTATAAAAACAATTAGTTAGCTATTTTATTCGATAGTCCTCAGCCCATTTTGTTTTTGAAGGGGTTAGCTCTAACGGGCTAACCCCTTTTTTGTTAAATTGTATGGTAATTGTATCGTAGAGGAATGATCAACCTAACCTTCAATTGGCTGGTTAGAAAAAATGATAACGTAAGCTATTTTTCGCACATTTGATCTGGTCTGGTTGACTG
>JAJDBA010000091.1 GCA_029261675.1 Nitrospinaceae bacterium | reverse complement strand
ACTACGGTGGCTTGCACAAACCCATGCCAAGGTTTGCTGCATTGTTCTTTTTGTTTTCAGTTGCCGCCTTTGGGCTACCCGGCACCTGTAATTTCATTGGCGAATTTTTAGTCTTAGTTGGAACTTCCTATATCAACTTTGCCATGGTTCTTCTCTCTATGGGCGGTATTGTTTTGGCTGCCGCATATATGTTGTGGATGCTCCAAAGAGTCGTGTTGGGAGAACCAAAGACAGAAGCCGCCAAAATACTTCCAGATTTAACGAATCGAGAATTAGCGACGCTGATTCCATTGGCTATCCTCGTCTTGTGTGTCGGATTGTATCCCGGACCATTGATGGAGTTGATGGATGTGAGTGTGATTCACCTCATCCACCAAACAACAGGGGAGATACAAAATTGATCATGGGTGGGTATATGTTTCGAAAAAATGAAACCTAATTTTAGTTTAGTTTTAGTTTAAAATTAGTATAGAATCTAACTATCATAACAATATTTATCGAAATCTATTTTCAACTTATTTCTTTGGGGGAGTCATGCCGAGGATCAAATTTTTCTCAACATCTTTAATCATGTTTTTCTTATTTTTTATTCTTTGCTTTGGAACAATGGCACACGCACAGCCAACAAATAATCAAAACTGTAAAAACATAGCAAAAAAGTTGATGAGCAATGATATTAAAATCAAGAAAATTCAAGAACAGATGAAGCATGTTATAGATGCCGCAACGGGAAAGGAGTCACAAAACTATCCACCCATAGATAGGTTTAATCGCCACGTTAATATTCTCATACACAACCTGGGTTATCGAGTTGGGAGCATGAAAGAGTTAATCGAGGACGCAAAACAACAAGGAAACAATTGCCAGGAAATGGCCAGAAAGATATCGAGTAAAGTCAACGCCATGCAAGAAATTTATGTGGCTATGGGACTTTCATTAGAAGATCCGAAAACGTCTGGTAGTAAGCTGTTCGATCTAAATAAGAATCTAAAGCAACAATCAAACGGAGCCAATTCAGACTTGCAAAGTGCAGTAAAAAGTTTCTAGAAGAGATTTCAAACCCGACACTCACTGAATTCTCGCCGCGACCATTCATAAAGGACTTAACGGATTTCCGTTAGGTCCTTTTTTATTTGGAAATGGCAATTGGGCGAAATATCTGATGAAATACTCAAAGGGGTTTTGTGGCCCTGCCCCACATAATTTAATTTCGTCTACAAAATGAAAAAGAGTAGCAATCCAGATCATCAAAAACCTCGCCATTTTCCGTTCGAAGATCCTCCGTTTCGTTTATCAATGGGATTACTCAAAATACCTGAAACCGAATGGTTTGAAATTTTTGATCTCCAGGAACGAGCCTTGCAAATGGCAGAAAAAAGAAAGCTTCTTGCCAATAATCAGGAGGATGTTTTTATCTCGGACCCTTCCGCTCTGGCGGCTTCAACAGAAGTCCTTAATTTAATGTTGAAACATTTGCCTTCTATTCGACCTGAATTATATTCGCAAGAAAAAGACACTATAAAGCTTGAACCTCACGCAATGTTTGATGGGGATGAGTGGTCTACAAATTTAAAGACAAATAAAATACATCCGTTGGACTTGGCAGCCAGATTGGTTCAGGAAGATTTAGTCATCATGTTTCCACCCGAAGGAAAAAAATCGGGTTGGTGGTTGGGGGCAGGAAGTGTTGCGTTCCCTTCACGCTGGAGTTTAAAAAAAAAGTTTGGGCAGACTATGGATATTATCCATGCCCCCGTGCCTTTTTATAAAGAGCAACTTCAAGCTCCAACGAATGGTTTTTTTGATCAGATGCCCGTTAACGAAATATTTGCCCGGCGTAACTGGTCTTTACATGACAATCCGTCTTTACGCCAGGACGGCACAGAAAGGATGAGTGAAGAGCCACCCAATCGAATTACTTCAGTTAACGCAGGAGAAAACTTGTGGCTGAGGGTTGAACGACAAACTCTTAGAAAACTAAAAGAAACAGGTGCGATATTATTCACAATTCGCATCCATTTACGTCAATTAAAACATGTTGTTAAATACGAGGGAGCTGCGAATAGAATCGCTAAAGCTCTTTCGGCCCTCCCTCCAGAAATGCAAACTTACAAACAAACCGATACCTTCGCTGATACTGTGCAGGATTATCTCAATCAGTTTTGAGTTCTATATAAGTAGAAGCCGTATTAAACACCAGAGAATTTACAAAAGCGGCTTGGCCTATAATTGTTGCCAAATCCACATTTATTCATCAAATTTATTTATGATCAATGCCATAAAAAGTAGCCATTAACCTCGCAATTGGACTCATGGATTTTGCCTTTGGAGCACCATTTTTGCCAGTTACTGCTGAACTTTTGTAGCCTTTAGATTTTGAGTTTTGCTTTCTATTATTTGAGATCATTTGCTTTACCTTTCAAAATATTGACGATTATTAACTATCAACATACAAAAGCAAATCTCATGCCAAAAATCACAAAATATACGCCATACAGCACAATCCTTTTTAAATAAAACGGTAAAACCAAAAAAACTAAATGCGGCCAGAAAACTGGACTATAATGGCCGTATGATTAAACAAATTCACAAAAAACCGTTTTTTGCTTGCGTCTTTTGTGTGATCTACTCTGCGGTCTCATTCGCCATTGCCTTATTTGGCAATTGAATCTTCAAGTTTTTTCCTCATACTCTTTTAATTTTCTCTCTCTTTTTCCGCTAAGAAACTATCTTCTCCGAAGATCGGTTCGCTTCCTTCTTTGATGTTTTGAGGTTGGCGGCATGCCAACAAGGTTGGAACATCCAGGGAGGAAGCGATCCAAAACTCTCTTGTGTCTCACTACTTAACCCTCTTTGTTTTTCCACATCCCTTTTTTCACACCTGTTTTTAAATGTCTATTGATGGTGAGATATGTTTCTTCTAGCTTCCCAATTTAGCCGCAATAATGACACTACGATTTTTTTATGATTTAATAAGTGTGCTCATAAAAAATATTCTCTCTCACAATTGAAGGTGTCTACTGTGAAAAAATTTATTTTCTTCGTTAGCCTTTTATTACTGACTTCTTTAACCCATACAGGATTCGCTCAAGAGCTTCTCGTGCTCAGCGGCGAAAAATCTAAAAACTCCAATCGATGGCAGGAAGAGGTTCTTCCTGAATATGAAAAAAGTGCTCTAGGGAAAAAAATTCCTGTAAAAATTGTGCCAGTCAGGGGCAAGCTTTTTCCAGAGTGGATTGCAAAAGCTTTGGATGAAGGGCGCGTGGACGAAATTTTCGGAACTCCCACTTTCATAATTTGGGATCCAAAAAAAGAAAAAGAAATCGGCCGCATTGAAGGTTACACACAAAAAAACCGTTTTTTTTCGCAACTCAATGAAGCGATGAACCTGATTGAACAAGGCCAACATCCTGGAAAAAGAGAGGGCTCTGGCCATCTTGAAGAAGGTTCAGGAGGAGAAACGCATCAAAAGGAAGGATCAAGCAATAGTAGTAATATAATGGATCATATTTATAAAACCCCAGAGGAAGCTAAAAAAGCTTCGAAAATGCTGGGACTCGGCGGGGAAACCCATTCTCACGAAACGGCAGAGGGAACAATTTATATGCCAGGATCGACCATGTGATATTTTACCAAAAAAAAAACACAGAACCAGGAGGTTCGCAGTAAACTCTGCGAACCTTTTTTTATGCGCTATCTAAATTTTTGGAACAACTAATCTCCTAAAAATCTTGATATTTCGCTTAGTAATTTGACAAGCTGACCTATTGAATTTACATTGATAAGTGTGAATCTAAATGGCGGAGTTGTTGATGTCGGAGAAATATGAGTTTGCGGGAATGCGAGTTTTGATCATAGAAGATATGGTCGATAATGCCAACTTGCTTGCCAGAATAGCTAAAAAGCACAAACTAGAAATCGCAGTGGCCCATGAAGGATTAAAAGGCTTGGATATGGTTCCTGAGTTTTTCCCTGATCTCATTCTATTAGATATCGGGTTGCCAGATACCGATGGTTTTGAAATTTGCAGTCGTTTG
>JAJDBA010000090.1 GCA_029261675.1 Nitrospinaceae bacterium | reverse complement strand
CGGGCCTCCTTCAACAATATCAATAATGACCACATCGCCGAGGTTTTTAAATGCGGCAAGCTCAGCAACAGTAGACCCAACTTGACCCGCACCTACGACTGTGATTTTTTTTCTTGCGCTTGACATAGCAGTTCCTCAAATGAAAGCAAACCTAACCAGGTTTGGCTTGTTATTCGCCGAGGTTTATATTGGAGCTCCCTAATGGGAGCTCCAAAAACTCCAACGTGTCCAGCGGTTGATTAATTCAAGCTGTCCAGTATTGAATTGAAAGTTGCACTACGGCGCATGGCCTTTGCGACTTTTTCCGGATCGGTTCGGTAATAACCGCCGATATCCATGGCTTGACCGCTACTCGCTTTCAATTCGCCAATAATGGTATCCAATTTGGCTTCAAGTTGCTCAGCGACCGGAGTAAACTTTGCTTTAAGATCCGCATCGTCATCTTGAGCTGCCAATTCTTTTGCCCAGTAGAGCGCTTCGTAAACATGGGTACCTGCATTATCCAATTCACCCACCTTACGGCCTGGAGACTTTTTATTTTCCATTAGCTTCCCGCTCGCACTTTCCAACGCATCTGCCAGCACCTGTGCTTTTGAATTGCCTTTGAACCGGCTAAAATGCGCAAGAGATTCTGAAAGCGCCAGAAACTCACCCAAAGACTCCCATCTCAAATGCCCCTCTTTAACAAACTGCTGAACATGCTTGGGAGCAGAACCACCCGCGCCGGTCTCAAACAAACCGCCACCATTAATCAGAGGAACAATGGACAACATTTTTGCACTGGTTCCCAATTCGAGAATCGGGAATAAGTCCGTCAGGTAATCACGAAGAACATTACCTGTAGCACTGATCGTGTCTTTACCTTCCTTTGCACGTTGCAGAGCATGTTTCATGGCATCGTCAGGAGCCATAATTTGAATATCCAATCCATTCGTATCATGGTCTTTCAAGTAAACGTCTAACTTTTTAATCAACTCCGCGTCATGGGCTCGATCTTTATTCAACCAGAATACAACCGGTGTTTCAGACAATCGAGCTCTCGATACCGCAAGCTTTACCCAATCCTGAATCGGAATATCTTTTACCATGCAACTTCTGTAGATATCCCCCGTTTCAACAGGTTGCTCAATCAACGTATTGCCAGCACTGTCAACCAGATTGATCTTTCCATTGCCCGGAGCTTCAAAGGTTTTATCATGAGAGCCATATTCTTCCGCTTTTTGCGCCATCAGGCCGACATTCGGTACGGTTCCCATCGTGGTTGGGTCGAACTCGCCATTTTCTCTACAAAAATCAATAGCCGACTGATAAATGCCCGCATAGCTGGTATCGGGAATCAGGGCTAAAGTATCCGCTTCTTTTCCATCAGGACCCCACATTTTGCCTGAGGTTCGAATGGAGGCTGCCATGGAAGCATCGATGATGATATCGCTGGGAACATGCAAATTAGTGATGCCCTTATCGGAATCAACCATTGCCATTTCAGGACCATTATCCAAACACGCTTTAATATCGGCTTCGATTTCTTTTTGCTTATCTTCAGGCAAACCTTTGATCTTTGCGTAAACGTCGCCTAAACCGTTATTGGGGTTAACCCCAATTTCCTTAAAAGTGTCGGCATGTTTATTAAAAACATCTTCAAAAAATACGGTAACGCAATGCCCAAAGATGATCGGATCGGAAACTTTCATCATGGTGGCTTTCATGTGCAAAGAGAACAGAACACCCTCATCTTTTGCTCTTTGGATGGCTTCCTTCATGAACTTTCGCAACGCTTTAACACTCATTTTTGTTGCGTCTACCACCGCCCCTTTATCAAGAGGAACATTATCTTTTAATACTTTCGTGCTGCCATCATCACCCACGAACTCTATCTTGCCTTTTCCAGCAGAAGCTTCTGAAACAGTGACTGATTTCTCATTAGAACGAAAATCATTGCTGTCCATAGAAGCAACATTGGTCTTAGAGTCTTTGGACCATTTGCCCATAGAATGCGGGTTGCTCTTGGCATAATTTTTAACCGAAGTTGCTGCGCGACGATCGGAGTTCCCTTGTCTCAAAACAGGGTTTACCGCGCTGCCCTTACAAACATCGAATTTGGCTTTGATTGCTTTTTCTTCATCCGTTTTAGGATCTTCCGGGTAATCCGGCAAGTCATAACCTTGAGACTGCAGTTCTTTAACCGCGCCCTGAATCTGCGGATTAGAAGCACTGATATTCGGCAACTTAATGATATTAGCCTCGGGTTTCATTACCATTTCACCCAATAGAGCCAGCTCATCTGGAATCTGCTGTTCTGGCTTCAATCTCTCAGGAAACTGAGAGATGATTCGACCCGCAAGGGAAATATCTTTAGAACCCACTTTAATACCTGCTACTCCAGTGAACGCTTGGATAATCGGCAAAAAAGAACCACTTGCCAACTCAGGTGCTTCATCAACTTTGGTGTAAATTATATCTGGTTGTTCGGACATCGGTTTTGACCTCTAAATTATGACTGTAAATAGATTATTAATAATATTTCAAAACGGTAGAAAAAATCCGGGAAGTTCAATCCAATATGTCAATTGCAAGAAGGGGTTAAGCTAAAATATTACCCTGATATTGTCAAGCAAATTTGGGTTGAAAAAATGAGCTGCCCAGAATTACTAAACCAACTATTGGATAGAGTTTTTGTGTCCTTGTTGGCTCGTCGAATTATTCAATAGCTAACGGCTATTAAAACAATGCGAATTAGGGTTTTCACTAACACTCCAAGTCTAATCTGCCCGGTCGTTGAACTTGTATTTTGCGAATAATTCTTTATTCTCTTATTTAACAATCATAAATAATCCGATTCCTAAATTTAATGATTACACCCGATTATCGACTGGCAATTGATTTCAGTAGCGTTCAGGAAATTCCCGAAGACCCTAGGGAACGCTTACCTTATTTCAATGCGCTCAAAGAAGTGATTCAGTCTGAAAAAGAGAAGATCAAAGCCTGGCACCGTTCTGGAGCTGGTGGTCGGGAAGTGATTCAGTCCTATACCAGTTTGATTGATGAGGTGATTCGGCATGTCATTCTTTCCATGATCCGACTGGAAAAATATCAGTCCTCTTCGGTACTTGAAGATTTCTCCCTGATCGCAGTCGGCGGTTATGGAAGAGGAGAGCTCAATCCCCTTTCCGATATCGATTTACTGTTCTTGCTCCCTGAGAAGCCAAAACCCGTTACGGATATGTTTATACAGGATGCATTGTCTGTATTTTGGGGATTTGGCATGGAAATCGGTCACAGTTCCCGCACGATTAAAGACTGCGTAAGTTTAGCTAAAGAAGATCTGACCATCAAAACATCCATGATCGAAACTCGGTTTTTGATTGGCGACCAGATTATTTATGGTCGTTTTACAACTTCCATCAATAAAAAGGTTTTGCAAAAAGGTGTCAAAAATTTTTTGAATTCAAAATTGAAAGAGAAGTACACACGCTACGGTAATAATGAAGGGGTTGTCTGTCACCCCGAGCCAGATATCAAAAACGGTCCCGGCGGCTTGAGAGATTATCATAATGCTCTTTGGGCAGCGGCGGTTCGGTTTGGAGTCCACTCTTTTAGGGAAATTGGCGACACTCAGAATATTTCCCCACAGGAAATCGAGTCGCTATATAACTCGGTGGACTTTTCTCTGCGGGTCCGAAATGAACTGCACTACCTGACAGGAAAAAAGACCGATGTTTTGTCTCGCGACATTCAGAAAGATCTTGCCACCCATCTGGGTTATCACGCCTCTTTTGACGGGCAACCGGTGGAAGACTTTATGCGTGATTATTATCTGCACGCCACTAATATCTACAACTTCTCTGAAAACCTCTTCGAACATTGTCTGCAGGCTCGGCAATCTTTTATGCGGGTTTTTTCTGATCTAACAAAAAAGTCTTTGGGGAATGGGTTTAACATTTCCGGCTCAACCCTGGTTTACGATGGAGACCCGAAAAAAGATTTTAAAAAAGACAAATCTCTCGTGCTGACAGCCTTAGAACTTTGCCGCAAACACCCCGTTTTGCCGGACTACCAGTTACGAAGACAATTAAGATTGCACAAAAAACTAATCAACGCAGAACATATGAAAGGAGAAGAGATTAGAAAGTTTCTCTTTTCTATTCTCGGCGATGGCGATTCGGAGAAAACGCTGAGACTGATGCATGAAACAGAAATTTTAGAACAAGTATTGCCAGAATTCGGGCTGGCGCATTGCAAGGTCAATCACGATTTCTATCACCACTACACAGCCGATGAACATTCACTACGTATCATCCGGTTTCTAGAGGAAATGGAATCATCGACACTGAGCAACCCTACCGATTTAACCGCTATCTATAAGGAGTATCCGAATAAAAAGACTTTAAAGTTCGCCGCGCTTTTACAGTCGGCAGGAACTCTCTCCAGTATGGATGGTGAGTCTGGGCTAACTGGATTTTTAAAGTTCATCGGCAACAGATTGCACCTGACCGCAGATGAAAAAGAACTGCTGGAGTTTTTAATAAAAAATATCTATGAAATGGTTGAAACCGCTTTGTATCAGGACATTCATCAACCCAAAATAATTCAGAAATTCGCCAAAACAGTAGCCAACCCAGAACGGCTTGCGGCATTGTATTTGCTCAGCTATGCCGAGTTGCGCGCTGTTGCACCGGGGACTTTAACGGCCTGGAAAAAACTTTTACTCTTCGAGCTTTACGAGCGCACATCAAAATATCTTGATGACCCTGGATCTCTGGATCAACATCCCCAGGCAACTCGAGCCGGTGTTTTTAAGGCACTGCACGGCGAACTACCTGTTATTGATATTGAATCCCATCTGGGGCTTATGCCTGAAGATTATTTAATGACCGCACATTCTGAAGAAGTGGCTTTGCATATAAGGTTGATTCGTTCGCTGAAAGATAAACCTTTCATTTTGCATCACGAATTCAATGAAGCAGGGAAGTTTCACAACCTCACACTGTATTGTGTTTCCGGACAGGATTCGTTTAAAAAAATGGTAGGTACCTTAACGGCAAAAAGCTTGAACATTCTGGGAGCCCATATTTACTTAAAGAAAGACGGATATGTCATAGTCTCGGTTCAAGTTGGAGAAAGCGAAAACGCCGCAGGAGACAATTTTGAAATCTGGAAAGAAATCAAACTCAACTTGTCAGATTTATTTTCAAAGAAAACCAGCCTGCAAAAAATGATGCGATCTCGCACTCGCTATACAGGAGAGCAAAAAGGTTCTCATGAAGCTATTGTTCCGCGAGTTCAAGTGGAAAAGGAAACGGCAGACACTTTTACTGTTATTCGCGTTGAGGCTCGCGATCATTTAGGAATGCTTTATAAAATTGCATCCGTGTTCGCTGATTTTGGCATTCTCATCCATCGGGCTAAAATATCCACTCAAGGGGACCGAGGCATCGATGTGTTTTACGTTTCACTGAAAGATCAACGTGTCACATTCAATAAGCTGATGAGCCGATTCAAAGCAAGTATGATCGAAACCTTAATGATAGAAAAACTCGAAGACGTCCCCTAGCCGGGCCACGCCCGTTGGGAATAGGTCAGAACGTTTTAAGGCAAACGATTGCTGTTTTGCTTCTAGAAGAGTGTTGGTTTAAAAAAAATCCTCCCCCCTGACAAGGGGGGAATGAGGAGGGTTACTTAAATTGAACAATTGGTATTTTGGTTTGTTTGTGTGTTTGTTTTCTTCCTCAATAGCTTTTGCCGATCCTGTTGACTCTGAAACCGGGCGCGACATTTTTTTCAAACATTGTAAAGCCTGCCACGGAACCAAAGGCGATGGCAAAACCTTCGCCGCGAATGTATTGAATCCACCTCCAAAAAATTTCACCTCAGACAAATCAAAACAGCAACTGACCCAAGAACGAATGATCCGCTCTGTCACTGATGGGAGAAAAGGCACCGCCATGATGCCCTGGAAATCACGGCTGACTGCACAAGAAATTCAAGCTGTTGTGAATTATATTAGGCAGAAGTTGATGAGCTTCCCTCAATAAAAAATCTTTCCTACTTCTTTATTTCTCTGCCCAGTTTATTTTCAATAGAGGCCATTTTAGATTCCAATCTTCCCGATTTTCCTTCGCGATAATCGATCTTGATGCCGCAGGTGATGCGTTTGCAGTCGGAGCGCATGGTTTCATAGCATTGTTTGACGACACCCATTACTTCATCGAACTCCCCTTCTAATACCGTCCCCATCGGATTCAACCGGTATGGCACGCCGCTTTCGTCAATAATTTTTAAAGACCGGCTAACCTGGTCGCTAACGCTTTCCCCTTTATCCATAGGGCTCATACTGAATTCCAGCAAAATCATTTGTAAGACCTCCTAGTTACTAAAATAGAGAAAACCCCTTAAATTCAGGGCTTTCTTTCATAATATCCTTGCATTTTAGGGGGGAATTATGAAATGATCAAGAAATCCCATACATCTTAAGTGGTTGCGGGAAATCCAAGTAAAGGTGGTACACGTTTTTTGTCCAAGCTAGACGATCTGCGCCAGCAGATTGATAATTTAGATGACCAGCTTTTGAAGCTGATCAATCGTCGTGGCCTTTTGGCCCAAAAAATAGGTGAAGAGAAGTCCCGTCAGGGGAAGATGACTCATTTTCATGTTCCCCAGCGTGAACGTGACATTCTCTACCGGTTGAACGACCAGAGTAAAGGTCCGTTTCCTCCTTCATCCATCAATTCCATTTTTCGTGAAATTTTTTCTGCAACATTGGCTTTGGAAAAGCCTCTGAAAATTGCTTTTCTGGGTCCAGAAACTACGTTCAGTCATCAAGTCGCGATCAAGCATTTCGGCCGATCCTGCAAATTTAATCCCTGCTCCAACATCGAAAGCGTTTTTTCTGATGTCGAACTCGGCAACTCGGATTATGGCGTGGTGCCTGTAGAAAATTCTATCGAGGGAGTTGTCAATCTCACACTCGATTGTTTTGTGGACTCTCCATTGCATATATGTGATGAAGCTCAACTCGCCATTTCATTATTTCTGTTGGCGGGGAATGCAGATCGAAAAAAAATTAAAAAGATTTATTCACATCCACAGCCCTTAGCGCAATCCAGAAATTGGCTGAACAAGAACCTTCCTGATGTGGAACAGATTCCCACGTCCAGCACAGCTCAAGCGGCAGAGCTTGCAAAACAGGAAAAGAATTCAGCTGCTATAGCCGGACAATTAGCGGCTGAGGTTCACGGTCTAAAAGTCATCGCTAAAAATATCCAGGATCGTGCTGAAAATCACACGCGATTTTTGGTGATCAGTAAAGATCAGGCTAAAAGAGCGAAGAAAAATAAGACATCCATTATGTTTTCCATTGCAGATGAAGCGGGTTCGTTATTAAAAACTCTACAACTGTTCGCAAAAAATAATATCAGCCTGACTAAAATTGAATCGCGTCCGTTACGCAACAAGCCTTGGGAATACCTGTTCTATGTCGACTTCCTCGGCCATGTGGATGACAAAGTAGTGGAACGTGTTTTAAAAACACTCAGCAAACGGACTCTATTTTTGCGGGTTTTGGGTTCTTATCCTGAACAGGGGTTGAAACAGGCATGAAGTTATTTGAAAAAATGACCATCATTGGCGTTGGCCTTTTGGGAGCCTCTTTAGCTAAAGCCTGTCGCAAATACAATCTTGTTGAAGAAATTTCAGGATTCGGTCGCAATCGAGAAAATCTGGAAAAAGCCAAGTCTCTCGGCATTATTGATCATTGCGCTACAGACCTAGCAGATTCCGTAAAAGATGCCGATCTAATTGTTCTTTGTACGCCTGTATCTCGTATCGTTCCATCGATCGAAAGTATATTGCCGCATCTAAAACCAAGTGCTGTGATCACCGATGTTGGTTCAGTGAAAGGCCCTCTGGTTCACGAAGCGGACAACTTGATGCCAGAGGGGATTTTCTTTGTTGGCTCGCACCCCATTGCTGGTGGTGAGAAATCGGGTTTGGAAGCATCGCGGGAAGATTTGTATCTTGATGCGAAATGCATTTTAACGCCAACACCAAAAACCGATGCTCATGCTCTGGAAAAAGTCGGTGCGCTTTGGGAGTCAGTGGGAATGGACACGTTGACACTTGATGCAGACGAGCACGATTTTGTTTTTGGCGCGGTGAGTCATCTCCCTCATATCGTCGCTTATGCGTTGATGAACACTCTCGGAGCTTTGCGCACCAAACAGGATCATGAGGTCACGGCCTATTCAGGAGCAGGGTTGAAAGACATCACCCGAATAGCGTCCGGCGATCCGGTGATGTGGCGTGATATCTGCCTCTCGAATCAAACGCATTCGCTGGACTTGATAGATCGATTCCAGAAGACGTTGAGCGAGATGCGAGATGTGATCGAAAAAAAAGACGGACAGGCTTTACAAGAATCTTTTGCCGCCGCCAACAAGTACCGGCTGAAAGTAATTTAACGTAATGATCATCGCCATAGACGGGCCGGCAGGCAGCGGTAAAAGTACGGTTGCAAAATTTATAGCAAAGAGGCTCAACTACCGCTATATCGATACAGGTGCCATGTACAGGGCGGTTGCCTGGTCTGCAGAAAAAAAGGACATTGACCTGGGTGATGAAAATGCCGTGGGGCAATGGGTAACACAATTAAAAATCGAATTTGTAGCCGACCCGGCAGGGCAGCAAGTAAAGGTCAACGGAGAAAATGCTACTGGTTTGCTAAAAAATGAAGTCGTTGGACGAGGCGCCGCAAAAGTCGCGGCGCAGAAAAGGGTTCGGGAAATTCTCGTTGCTAAACAGCAGGAAATCGGTCAGTCGGGAAACGTGGTGATGGACGGTCGTGACATTGGCACTCAGGTGTTCCCGAATGCAGAGCTGAAATTCTTTATGGATGCGGATGCAGAAGAGCGTGGTAAAAGACGGTATCTGGAATTGAAAGAAAAAAATCAAGATGTTGATCTGGAAAATATCATTGCAGAAATTAAACAAAGAGATCACGAAGACAGAACTCGTGCCATCTCACCCCTTTGCCCAGCAGAGGACGCCATAAAAATCGACACTACAAAATTTACTATTGAAGAAGTTATTGACAAAGTTATGGAACAAATAAATTTAAAAAAAGAAATTCAAAATTAATTAATAACCCTTAACAAGTGAGAATCAGCAGGTTATGAAAATACCTAAAGAACTTTTAGAAAAAATGAACGCGGACGATAAGGCCGAGTTGGAAGGTCTGACAGCCACCGAGGAAGCTGGCTATGAAGAGATGGAACAATATTTTAACGAAAGCCTCGGCCGGTTTAAGGCATCCCAAATTATTATGGGAAAGGTTATTGCCATTTCCAAAGGACTCGCCACCGTTGACGTAGGCTTCAAATCAGAAGGAATGGTCTCTCTTTCCGAGTTCCCTGAAAACGGAAAAAACCTGCAGATTGATGACGAAGTAGAAGTCTATCTGGAAAAGGTAGAAGACAACGATGGCAATGTCGTTCTCTCAAAAGAAAAAGCCAATAAAATTAAAATCTGGGATGATCTGGTTAAAACTTACGAAGCTGATGAAATCATCCAGGGTACCGTTATCGCGAAGGCGAAAGGTGGACTCACAGTTGATATTGGACTCAAAGCCTTTTTGCCGGGATCGCAAATCGACCTTCGCCCGATTCGCAATCTGGAAAAACTGATCAGCGAAAAGTTCGACATGAAAATCATCAAGATGAACAAAAAGCGAGGCAATATTGTTCTCTCTCGCAGAATTCTCTTGGAAGAGCAACGCAAACAAGTTCGTACTGGCACCCTTGAGAAAATGGGCGAAGGCAATCTCATTGAAGGAATTGTTAAAAACATTACTGAATATGGTGTGTTCATCGACCTCGGCGGAATTGACGGACTGCTCCACATTACCGATATGTCGTGGGGCCGGGTCAACCATCCTTCCGAAATGTTTTCGATTGGCGACAAGGTAACGGTAATGATCCTTAAATACGATAAAGAGAAAGAGCGCGTTTCGTTGGGTCTCAAACAAACCAGTCCCGACCCATGGGTTGATGTGGATTCCAAGTTCCCAGTGGAAACAAAAATCAAAGGCAAAGTGGTCAGCATCACAGACTACGGCGTTTTTGTCGAACTGGAAAAAGGCATCGAAGGGCTTGTGCATATTTCAGAAATGAGTTGGAGTCGGCACGTCAAACATCCAAGCAAAATGGTTGCTATAGGTGATGAAGTGGAAGCTCTTGTCCTCACCCTGGACAAAGAGAAGAAACGCATCTCACTTGGCATGAAACAAATTGAGCCGAACCCTTGGGATAAAATTGAAGATAAATATCCCATTGGTACCGAGGTTGAAGGTACAGTAAGAAACCTGACCGACTTTGGTGCATTTGTTGAATTAGAAGATGGCGTTGATGGTTTGATTCATATCTCTGATTTGAGCTGGAAAAAAATCAAGCACCCTTCTGAAGCACTGAAGAAAAAAGACCGGATTGCCTCAGTCGTTCTCAGTATCGATAAAGATAACTGCAGAATCTCCCTCGGTGTTAAACAATTGTTACCCGATCCATGGGATAAAATTGCAGGGAACTATCCGATCGGAACAGAAGTTTCAGGAACAATAATCAAAGTAACAAGCTTTGGTGCCTTTGCTGAGTTTGGCGATGGGCTTGAAGGCTTGATTCATGTCTCACAATTGAGCTCTGAAAAAATCACCGATCCTGAAGAAGCTGTGAAAATCGATGATGAGATTAAAGCAAAAGTGATCAAGGTAGACATAGCCAACAAAAAAATTGCCTTGAGCATCAAAGCTCATATAGAAAACTTGGACCTTTCCGAAATCGAAAAGGAACAAATAGATATGGAAGTTTTTAAAGAAGAGTAAACTCGAAGACCCGGCCTCTAACGAGGCCGGGCTTGAGCATTAAAATTCCTCCCTCGTTGGAAAGGTCACCTTTGAGAAAATTTTTTAAATGGACATTAGGTTTATTCGCATTCTTTTTTGCGGCATCCGTTATGGGTGGACTTATGCAGGATGGTTGGAAAACCTCAAACAGTGAAATCGCTATGGTTCATGTCAACGGCATGTTGATGGATTCCACTGAAATAGTCCGGCAACTATCGAAGTACCGCCGAAATCCAAAAATAAAAGCTATCATTGTTCGCATAGACTCACCAGGTGGCGCGGTGGCTCCCGCACAGGAAATCTATGATGAAATTAATAAAATTAAAGATGCCAATAAAATTGTTTATGCTTCGCTAGGCAGTGTTGCGGCATCGGGTGGATATTATATTGCCTGCGCTGCAAACTATGTCATCGCCAATCCCGGTACATTGACGGGTAGCATAGGTGCCATTATGGCTTTCAATAACGTAGAAGAGCTGGCTAAAAAAGTTGGGGTGCGCCCCGCAGTGATCAAAAGCGGAGCATTTAAAGATTCCGGATCTCCACTTCGATCCATGCAGCCCGAAGAACGTAAGCTATTACAAAATGTGGTAGACGATGTACACAAGCAATTTGTACAAGCAGTATCGCTGGGAAGAAATCTCTCAGAAGATGAAGTAAAACAATTTGCTGATGGCAGGGTTATGACTGGAAAACAAGCGCTTGAATTTAAATTGGTCGATGAGTTTGGTGGGCTGGAAAAAACCAAGGAAATTCTTGGTAAAAAACTTGGCATTGTGGGTCATCCAAGCATCCTCGAAGAAAAAGAAGAAGTCCCATTTATGGACTGGTTAATGAAAACGGTTGTTTCTAAAAACCTCACTCAAACCTTTTCGCCTGCGCCGCGACTGCAGTATCTTTGGTTTCCTCAATAAAAACAATAGCCTATCGCTATCCTCTTAGCCTATAGTTTTCATTCTTCTCTCCTCCTTCCTTACATCAGAAGTCACTGATACCGCAAAGATTAATTTAATAATTAGGTGGCGAAATCAATAATTTTCCTATACCGATAATAAATAAATTTATTTTTGACGGGTTTTCAACAGCCTAATAGGTGGAATTTCAATATAAAACAAGAGCTTCAAAATATTCTGATATTTTTCTCCTATAAAAAAAATATCTGTTGAATAAAAAAAACTTAATAATATATTTTATTTCAATAATTTAACAACACGCTTTAAATATTAGCTTGAAACAGTATGTAAATATAAATATTATAGCTCTATAGTTCGGGGAAAACTTAATTGCGGGTGGAGGTCTATGTCTACACCTTTAAGGCGTGGTAAGGATGGAGCATCCATTTTATCGGATACAAAATATTTGCCTTTTTTAGTTGGCATAATGGTTTTGTTCATTGCCATTGGCGGGTACGGTGTGCATTCGGTAAAAAAGGAAATAGAAGGCAATCTAATAGACCTGTTGCAGTTAACACTGGCGGCCAATGTCGAATCGTTGCGGCTTTTTTTTGAAGATAAAAAGTTGGACGCCCAAGTACTCGCAGATCAACCAGAAATCCGCAAAAATATCCTTTCCCTCATCCAACTTACCAAAAAAGAAGATGTGCCAGCAGAGCAGCTCCGACAATCTGCTTCCTTAATATGGCTCCGCAAACACCTTGGCAAAGCCTGTAAAAAATACGGTTTTATTGGATTTGTAGTATTCGATCCGACGGGATTACAAGTAGGAGCCCTACTTGATGAACCTGTCGGCAAAAGAGCATTAATAGAGCGTTCGGTATTTTTTTACCAATCCTTACAGGGGGATACCGCCGTCTCCAATCCCTTTATCGCGGAAACTAAACTCCCTAATGAACGAGGAGAGTTTTATGCCGACCAACCCACCCAGTTTGTTTCCACTCCGTTAAAAGACCAAGACGACAATGTTTTAGGGGTTCTGGCTTTTCGCATGCGGCCTGATACAGAGTTCGATAAGGTGCTCACTAGAAGCCGATTTGGAAAAACTGGAGAAACTTATGTTTTTAATGAAGATGCTCTACTCGTTTCCAACAGTCGCTTCGATGAGCAACTGACAAAGACGGGTTTGCTTCCCTCTGGTAAAGCATCCATATTTAATATTAAGATTCGCAATCCAGGTCGGGACTTAAAAGAGAAACAACTAAATACTGGCGAACCTATTGAAAACTGGCCCTTGACCTTCATGGCAGAAAGCGCCGTGATGAAAAAAGCCGGTGTGAACGTTGAGGGGTATAACGATTACCGTGGGGTTCTGGTCATCGGAGCCTGGACCTGGATGGAAGAACAGATGCTGGGTATTGCCACAGAAATCGATGCAGATGAAGCGTTTGCTCCTCTCCATGTTTTGCTGTTCTGGTACCTGACTTTATTGGGGCTACTTGTGGTCTTGATGATTGCTGGCCTGATTTTGCGATCCCGAATGTTGAAAACTCGCAGACAAACTCTGGAAAACCAACAACGCTTGACTTCTCTGACGGGTATTTTTTTTGATTCGGTTATTGCAATCGATCAGAAGGGAATCATCCAAACCGTCAATCCCGCAGTTGAAAAAGTATTTGGTTATAGCCCCAAAGAGGTAATTGGTAAAAATGTAACAATACTGATGCCAGAACCTTATTTCAGTGAACACGATGGTTATATGGATAACTATCTCAGAACCGGAGAAAAGAAAGTCATCAACATGGTTAGAGAGGTCATGGGTTTGCATAAAAATGGCTCCACCTTTCCCATGGAATTAAGCGTTTCTGAATCCGCTGAAAATGATCAGAAAATATTTGTTGGTATTCTTCGCGATATTTCTGACCGCAAAGCCAACGAATTGGCCATGGAACTCGCTAACCGTGAACGCAATCTGATACTCAATTCAGCAGGAGAAGGAATTTATGGACTCGATATAGAAGGCAAAACTACTTTTGTGAACCCAACTGCATGCAAAATTCTGGGATATACAGAGGAAGAACTATTAGGAACAGGGCAACACATAATGGTCCACCATTCTTACGCCGATGGCACTCACTACCCCAAAGAAAAATGTCATATCTATGCCGCTTTTAAAGATGGGAAAGTTCACCATGAAAGTGAAGAGGTCTTCTGGAAAAAAGATGGGTCCAGTTTTCCTGTCGAATACATAAGCAAACCCATTATTGACTTAGGAAAAGTTGTTGGAGCCGTTGTTACTTTTACCGATATCACCGCTCGAAAAAACTCCGAAAAAGAATTGCAACATGCTTACAATGAATTGGAAAAACGCATAGAGGAACGCACTCATGAGTTGAATCAAGCAAAGGAATTGGCAGAACACCACAACCAGACCAAGTCCGAATTCCTTTCCCGCATGAGTCACGAATTGCGAACACCCATGAATGCTATTTTAGGATTTGCGCAAATTATGAATGAAAGCCGCAAAGACCCGCTATCCGATTCTCATAAATCACGTCTTAGCCAAATTTTAAAAGCCGGCAATCACTTATTAGAATTAATAAACGAAGTCCTTGATCTAGCCCGGGTGGAAGCCGGAAAAATCACAGTTTCCTTAGAGCCGATCAACATCGCCGAACTAGCAACTGATGTTTTGAACGTTGTCCACCCTATGGCCGAAAAATTCAATATTTGCTTGATCGATAAGATTACTTCACAAAACAGCGCCCATATTTTTGCAGATAAGACGCGTCTAAAACAGGTGTTGCTCAACCTGCTTTCCAACGGCATCAAGTATAACCGTAAAGAAGGAAGCGTGACTCTGAGCCTGGAGGAACCGAAAGACGGCACTATTAATCTCCTAGTAACGGATACGGGTATGGGCATCCCATCGGAAAAACTCGAAAAGATATTTGTCCCTTTCGACAGACTGGATGCAGAAGGTAGTGAAGTGGAAGGCACTGGAATAGGCATGACAATATCTAAAAAGCTGATTGAGCTAATGAATGGCAGAATTCATGTTCATAGCACTATGGGAAAAGGCTCACAATTTTCTGTTTCCCTACCCAGTTGTGATCCTAAAAAAATCGACAAAAAATATGAATTTCTACCTTTAGAATCATCTTCCTCTGAAACTTCAACACAAAAGCTTACTGTTTTATACATTGAGGATAACAAGACAAATGTACTTCTAGTACAGGACATACTATCCGATTTTCCCGAAGTAACCATCTTGACTGCTCCCCAAGCGGCAATGGGGCTTGACCTAGCTTACGCGCATCAGCCAGACCTTATCCTTATGGATATCAATCTTCCGGGGATGGATGGGTTTGAAGCGCTCAAACGTTTACAAAATATGGAAGAGACACATGACACCCCAGTCATCGCGTTAAGCGCCAACGCCATGCAAAAAGATATTGATCGGGCGAAAAAAGCAGGATTTAAAGATTACATAACAAAGCCCATAGATATATCCAAATTAAAAAAGAAAATAGATGAGTATATATTGGCCAAAAAGCTTTCTGAAAAATTAACGGAAAAACATAACTAAAAGTCATTTAAATAGGGAAAGTGTGAACCATGAATATTAACTTCCTGAAAGCAAAAATTCTTATCGTTGATGATGAGCCAGCAAACGTTGCATTGCTGGAAGACATTCTCGAAGAGCAGGGCTACACCTATTTTCGCAGCACTTCCGATTCGCGCAAAGCCATAACAATGTATGAAGAAATGCGCCCGGATCTAGTTTTATTAGATTTAAATATGCCTCATCTCGACGGGTTCCAGGTTATGGAACAGCTCCAAGAATTGGAGCAGGACTCCTACGCACCCATTCTGGTTTTAACTGCACAATCGGATCGAAATACTCGAATAAAATCTCTTGAGGCAGGGGCACGAGATTTTCTAGGCAAACCTTTTGACCTCATTGAGGTCAAGCAACGAATTGCCAATATGCTTGAGATTCGCTTATTCCACAATCAAACCCGTGACCAAAACCGTCTTCTTGAGCTCAAAGTAAAAGAAAGAACCTATGAATTAGAAGAAACGAGGCGTGAAGCTATTTTGCGCTTGGGCCGCGCCGCAGAATACCGCGATAATGAAACAGGCATGCATGTTATTCGCATGAGCAGACTGTCTGCCCTCCTAGCTAAAGAAATTGGATTGAACGAAAAAGAATGCCAGCTCATTCTTCAAGCCAGCCCCATGCACGATGTTGGGAAAATCGGCATCCCCGATAACATTCTGCTCAAACCGGGAAAGCTAGACGATAAAGAGTGGAAAACCATGAAGATGCATCCCGAGATTGGTGCGAAAATTCTTTCCGGCAGTCGGTCTGAACTCCTGCAAATGGCAGAGGCCATCGCGCTTTCCCATCAGGAACGATGGGATGGGTCGGGTTACCCCTATGGCCTAAAAGGAGAAGAGATACCTCTTGCTGGAAGAATCGTAGCTGTCGCCGATGTTTTTGATGCATTAACTAGTAAAAGATATTACAAAGATGCTTTTTCTGTAGAAGAGTCTATGAAAATTATCGAAGACAGTAGCGGCAAAGACTTTGAACCACGTTTGGTTGAAGCTTTTAAAAATGCCTTGCCACAAATGATAAAAATAGTGAAAGAACTTACAGATACCGAACCCGCCCATATTCTTAAAGTCTATCGCGAATCTTCTGAGTAACTCCCACACTCAACTTATAATCCTTGTAAACTTGAAAATATTTTTAACCGATACCCGGAACAAATTTCCTTAAAGCTCTAAAAACCGTTCTTGCCAAGTCGAACAACTTGCTCTTCAACCAAGCTTTCCGGTCAAATAACCTTTTATGAGTGTCGAACAATAGCTTTGGTATTTCCAGTTGCTCAGGACATCGAGGAAGACAGTCACCACACTCGGTGCATTTGGATGCAAAGTTTCCCGGGAACCAGTGACCCTCGCCTTCGAACATGTTGTAACGAAACTCTCCATAGTCTTTCATATCATAAGCTTCAAGCAAATTTCGAAACCGCAGCACTTCTGGAATATTTATTTCTTCAGGACAAGGAAGACAATCATTGCAGAGAGTACAAAGGTCTGTCACTTCATTTAGCCGATCATCCATCTGCAAGCGAATTTCTTGTTCTTTATCACTGGAAACTTTTGTTTCACTAATAATCGAAAGATTTTGTGGGAAATGTTCTGGCGCATGCATTCCCAAACTCAATGTTGTGATTTGAGGATGTTGCAGGCAAAACCTGCCGTTGAATTGAATCGCAGTCATCGGCTCGCAGGTCTCTTGAACGATATTCGATGGCTTCCACAACATGCCGCCTTTTTCATTCGGAGAAATAATAAAAACGCCGATGTCCTTTTCTCCCGCCAATTGGACTGCTGGAAGATTACGTTGAAAAAAATAGTAATAATGCAGGTTTACGAAGCTGAACAAGTCGGTTTGAAGCGCCTGCAAAATAACATCCAAAGAACCGTGAGTAGAAAATCCGATATGACGGATCAAGCCTTCCTCTTTGAGGCGATGCAAAACTTCAACGGGCCCTCCCGGTTTGATGGCCGCTTGCAATCTTTCTTGATTATTGATTCCATGCCAGCCATAAAAATCTACAAAATCCAATTGCAGGTTTTCTAACTGTTCCTCTACCAACGCGCGGGTTTCATCGCCTGTCATCGGCGCCCCTTTCGTCATCATCTTAAACTGATCACGCGGCGTTGCCAGCTCCTTCAATGTAATTCCATAAAGGTGCTCACTTTTCATATACCCATGAGCTGTTTCTATATGATTAATGCCAACATCAAAAGCCTGTCTTGTGGTATCAATGCAGTTTTGAATGGATTCAGCGGGTAAACGACTGCGCGGTGGATTCCACCCATGCTTGAACCGCATCCCACCCAGAGTGATTACAGAAATTTTTTCATTGGTTTTTCCAAAACGACGGTATTCCATCTCGAAAGTATGAGCGAGCTGCACAGCGTAAGCAAGAAAATCATTGAGCTTGCCATTGAAATCTCATATACTGTTTAAGAACAATAACTTACATCCCAAAACCGAAGAAAAAATATGGCAGAGTTTCGCTTTATCCATTGTTCAGACCTGCATATTGACAGTCCATTTAAAGGGCTGACCTCGCAGGCTCCGTCTCTTTCCAGCGCATTGCGAGAGTCTACCTTTAAGGCGTTTCAAAAAATTTCTCGTTTAGCTTTACAGGAAAAAGTAGACGCTGTTCTAATCGCAGGAGATGTCTTTGATGGTGCCGACCGTAGTTTGCAGGCACAATTGAAGTTTCGCCGTATTCTAAAAGAGCTTTCGGATGAAAATATTCAATCGTTCATTGTTCATGGCAATCATGACCCATTGAACAGTTGGGCTCACACTTTGGAATGGCCGGAACAGG
>JAJDBA010000089.1 GCA_029261675.1 Nitrospinaceae bacterium | reverse complement strand
CAGTTGATTTCATCGAATCGATTGCGAGCCTCGATAAACCCATAACTAAATATGCAGAAGCAGTGTTCGACGATACCCCCTGCTTTGCGAATTGCGTTCACGGCATTTATTGCGCTTCCACCTGTTGAGATGAGATCCTCTATTAGTAAAACATTTTGTTTGGGAGAAAGTGGGCCTTCAATTTGATTGCCCATGCCATGAGATTTTGTAGCGGCTCTCACATAAATAAGGGGTTTGCTAAGTCTGTCAGCCAATGTAGTTGCATGAGGAATTCCCGCAGTGGCTGTTCCTGCTATGACATCGACTTTGTCGACCGAGGTTTCTGAATATTTTGCAAATATTTGTGAGATGAACGATCGGTACTCCGCTTTTCCAAGCAAGAGACGGTTATCATTATAGATGGGCATTTTGTAACCCGATGCCCAGGTAAAAGGTTTCTCTGGACTGAGGCGTACGGCACCTGACTCCAAAGCCATTCTAGCTAATTTAGATGAATCGCTCATTTGAGTGGCTCAAAACTCCTGTGAATAAATTGTCCTTTTTGTCCAGAGCTGATAGAACCCAATCCGCGAAATGTGATTCCTGCGAGAAACTTGGTTTCACTAGCCCCTGCACTAGTACCTGAAGTGCTGTTGAAATTGTTCCGCTGGATAAAGTCAAGATTAAATCCCCAGCACTTACAAGGGTTATCATACAGCAAACTTAAATTAGTTTCCCTATGGGTCGCAGTTTTTTCATCGAGCCTTGTACTGGCTTTAAAATTCCATCCTTTATTGAAATCCCAATCCAGTGTGGCTACTGTGGATACATCGGCTCTACGGGTAAATCGTCTTTCAATATAAAGGGTAACTTCCTCCATGGGTCTAAACCCAATCTGGAAGTTGAAAGTCTTTAAAACCTTGTCGTTTATGTCATAAGTAGAATCAAAGTTTAACAAAAGAGGATCGACCAGTCTGCTATCCAGATCGAAGCGTACATCTGAGAAAGGTTCGCTGGGGTTATCGGTGGTGTCGACTCTTCCTGCTTCTCGAAGGTCAAAGCTCTGGCTGACATCGAATCTTAATACTTGCCGGGTATTAAAGTCACCCTTCCCATCCGCTTCTTTTTGTAAGATTCTTTGGGTTAATGAATAAGTGACCAAACTTTGAGGGCTGATCGAATCTATGGCATCAAATGTTTTTATTTTATCTTTATCTTTTCGGTCTAGGTCAGGAATGTAATTAAGTATGAGCCTGGGTTCGAGTAAGTGTTTAATTTTTGGGATGAGTTTGTTGCGAGTCTCGAAGACTTTTTCAAACGTAGGTCCTTTAAGAGTTGCGACTAAATCTAAGGCTTCGCGGGAAAAGAAGCCTTCGTCATTCTGGCCTTTGCTATAGAGAGTTTCGCGCACACCCAGAGTTGGCGTAAAGCTGAGCCAGGGTGCTAATGCAAAGCTACGGGTGAGCTGTGGATGGAAGTCGAGCCTCTGAACCAGGAAGTTATCGTCAATGTCTGGGTCTGAGTTTAGATCGGTTAAGAAAGAAGTAAACTTGGTGTCTTGATTAAAATAAAACTCAGAGTCTCCGATAGCTTGTCTTTGAGCTTTATAGGTTATTTGAGGTAGCTCTCCGAGAGTTTGATCGCTGGCAATATCGGTGCTGTCCCTAAAACGAGTGAGGATTTCCAAACTACTACTATCCCAACTTTTTCTAATAGTTGCATAAGAATTAGAAATACGACGATTTCTTTGATTGGTGTCGTCGTTAAAAGTTTTGTTGAATTCCTTTCCTTCCAGATCCAGAGTTCCATTGAATTGAAAACCCATAGGTAATTCCTGCTTATGTGTCGCATCCACCTTCCAGAATGTTTCTCCCGTTATTTTGTCATCAATAAGTGATCCGCTAAAAATTCCCTGAGTTGTCTGGCTGGGAGTGTATCTGTATTCAATTTCTGGAGAAAAGCCACGCTTGCTTCTGTATCCCAGTTTAAAGGTCGCATCGGAGTGGTCATCGATGGCCCAGAAATATTCATTGTTGAGGGTAGCCCCATCGATATCACTATTGCCAAATGAAGGAAATAGAAAACCACTTTTTCTTTTCTGATCCATAGGTAGGTAGCCAGCGGGAATGTAAAGTACGGGAATATCTCTTATTCTTAAAACGCCTCCTGTGAAAACAACCCTGTCACCCGTAATGATATCCATAGACTCGGCTTCAAATAACCAGTCTGGCAACTTTCCCGTGCAAGTGGTGAGTGAAACAGATTTGGCTTTATAGTGAGTGTCTGAAAGTCGAGATAACTCTTGGCTTTTTATGTAGTGAGTTTTTCCAAGTCGTCCTCGAGTTTGAAGAATTGTCCCCTTCTGATTTTTAATATTGAAAAGCGACTTGTTAGCTTTCAACCGAGTACCATCGGCGCTCCTGATAATAACGTTGCCCCTGGCTTCCCCTTTCCCTGTTTTATTATTGATTTTGATTCTATCCGCTTGAATCGTTTTGTTCTCCATCCGAATTTTTACTTTCCCCCATGCCCAGATAATTTCCTTTTTTACGTTTTGCCTTACATGGTCAGCAAGAATGGATATTTCATCTTTAGCGCGTTTGCTTTTGCCCGTTTTTTGAGGGGAGGTTACTTGATGATCCTTCGTTTGCACCCATTCTGGGAAATTTAGAGGGTCAGGCATTTGGGTATTTTCTTCTGCAGACAAAGGCTTGCCATCTGCCCATAACCAATCAGGAGAGTCGTCTGATGTGGAAGGCCCAAACTTGTGATCCAGTTTTTGGGATTCAATTGGGGTAAGAGGGGTTCCATCCGCCCAAAACCAATTTGGGATATAGCCTGGCTGTATTTTGAATCCGGACTCCGTTAAAAAAACTTCATCATCCGAATAGATCCTGTCAAAACTGTGGGGCATTGCATCAACTTCTTGCGAAGAGGAAACCGTGTCAGTAGGTTCTGATAAGATAGTTTGGGTGTCATCACTGGAAGATGCGTCATTTGCCAGAGCGAGGAGAATTCCCAGAATTAGAAAAACTTTTTTCATATTGAAAATATTTTTTAGCTTCGGCCACGGTAAAAATGGACCCTGTGATACAGACCAAATCGTTGGGATTTGCAAAATCTTTGATTGTCTGTAACGCACTGGAAACACTTTCTGATACCTGAGTCGGTTTCTTGTATTTTTTTAATTTTTCCTGCAACTTCTCTGGATCCTCCCCTCTGGGGGGATTCACCTGAACTAAGTAAAAACGGTCGCCAAACTGACTCAAAATTTCTATGATTTTGTCAATTTCTTTATCTTTCATGAGCCCAAGAATCACTAGACAGCGCGAAAACTTGATGTTTTTGCGTAGCTCAGACGTCATATTCCTGACGCTAGCTTCATTATGGGCACTATCCAGAACTACTGTGGGGTGGTCGGAAACAACCTCAAGCCGACCCTCCCATTGAACCGTTTCTAACCCCTTTCTAATGTCATCCTTATTGCAGTTCGACAAAAAATTCAAACAGGCGGCAATGGCTAAACCTGCATTCTGGGCCTGAAATTGACCGATTAGGGGTAATTTCAAGCCTTTGAATTCTTCTTTTTCGCCACTGAAATTGAATATCTGGAGGCCTTGTCCGGGTTCAATTTGGGCTACTTTAAACTCCCTGTTTAACCTGTAAATCGAGGCCTCACGACTTTGGGCCAAACTATTGACAACATTGAATATTTCGTTATCTGGTATATGAGCAAAAACTGTACCGCTTGGCTTGATAATGGAAGCTTTTTCGAAAGCAATTTGCTTGAGGTCGTCCCCCAAATACTCGATGTGATCGTGAGAAATTGAGGTGATGATGGAAATATCTGCTTCACACAAGTTGGTGGCATCAAGTCTTCCTCCCAATCCCACCTCCAGGATATTCACATCGGTTTTTTGCTCTTTAAAATATAGGAAGGCCAAGACCGTTCCGAATTCAAAAAAAGTCACGGGTATATCGAGCTTTTCTACAGCGCTTTTTATTTTTAGTATTAATCGAGTGACATTCTGTTTTTCAATCAGGTTTCGATTTATTTGAATGCGCTCGCGAAAATCGAGAAGGTGAGGGGATGTATAAAGTCCTGTCTTTAATCCAGCGGCTCTCAAAATTGATTCGGTAATAGCCGCCGTAGAACCTTTGCCATTGGTTCCTGCTATATGAATGGTGCGGATGCCGAGCTGTGGGTTATCAAAATATTGCAAAAGCCGGGAGGTGTTTTGTAGCCCCAGTTTTATTCCACTATGTGTGAGGCTGTATAAATAGTCTAGGGCTTCCTGATATCTTGAATCATTCATAGAGTAATTGTGTAAAATGAACTTGCTTAAATTTGCGTAAGGCCCCAATACTGGAACAGAGCGTGGAATGGTTTGAATTTTTTTGTGATCTCCCCCCACTCTAAAAATTAGGGGAAGAATTAATTATCGATTTTTAATATTGCCAATCAATGAAGAATCCGCAGTTGATAACCATTCCCCTTGTCTCGCTATCCTATGATCAGGAAAGGTGGGAGCCTGATCACGAGTGGGAAGAAAAGATTTTCAATAATAAGAATTATATCAAAATATTAGCACCGATGGAACTGCCTGATTTTAGCTATGGTGTTGAGATTAAGGACTCATCCATGTTCAACTATTTTGGTGTAAATACGGTTGCCATTTTTTCTAAATCGGATTCTCCTGCTCAGGACAATGTTTTTCTGGTCGGTCTAAAAAGGAAACCTCCTTTTGTTGGCAAACTACTGAAAAATGAATCTGACTCAGAAGGGAAGGGGCGAAAAACTTTTATGACCCCCACGCCTTTACATATTCCCGAAAGTAAAACTTCTCCCATTGCTGATTCTTTACACCAAACTCTTATCTTTAAAGTATTGTCTAAGCCTCAAGGGACGCGATTTGTTCAGCAATCAAACATAAGCTGGAAGCATCCTCTTATTTTCGTCCAAAAAGAAGAAAACTAAAATTAAAAATTTTTAATAAGGAAACAATAAAATGAAAGAAGTTCTTCCTGGTATTTTTACCTGGCATGAGTTTTCTGAAGAAAAGCAGTTAAATTTTAATGGCTATTTGCTTGTTTCCGAAGGTGAGTCGGTTTTAATCGATCCACCTGGGATGACGGATGAAGATTTGGCTGAACTGAAAAGTTTAGCGGGTAAAAATTCTAAGTGTCCACTGCAGGCAATTTTGCTCACCAATGTTCATCACGAAAGAGAATGTGATGAAGTGAGAAAGAAATTTAATGTTCCCGTATTGATAAATGAAAAAGACGAAGCAGGATTAGAAGGAAAAGCCGATAAAATATTTGCAGATGGGGATACATTGCCAGGCGGACTTATGACATTTAAATTCGAAAGCCAGAAGTCACCAGGTGAGTCCGCATTCTTTCTAAAAGAAAAAGGAATCATGATATTAGGAGATGCATTGATAGGCAAAGTTCCAGGGAAGCTCAATATGCTTCCTCCAGATAAATATCGAGACCCGAAGATGGCTAAGAAAGGTTTGGGCAAACTATTGGATTATGAATTTGAAAGCCTACTGTTGGGTGATGGTGAACCTATTCTTAAAAATGCAAAAGAAGCGGTTAAAATTTTTCTTGAAAGTTGAGCTATTTGCCCAATGTTACAGGTGTTAAATCATTCCAGAATTGTAGGCCGGACTGCGTCCAGCTTAGAGTCATAAAATTTTTGTCTGTGACTGGAAACACTCGAATAATTTTTAGATAGTCCAATTCGAGAATCTTTTTATGAAGGTCAGAGGATTGACTGATCAATGAAAAATTGTTTTCATTGATTTCCCATTCAAAAGGATTAGGCGCGAGAGATACATAAATATCTTTAAAGGATTTTGTATCTCGGTTTTCAAGCAGTCGATTTGCATAGCTTTCAAGGTGTTTGCCTTTAAGGATTAACGAAAACCCTAGGTAATGTCCCCACCAGAAAAGGGTGCGAAAGGTGAACATTTCTGTTTTGGAAAAGTTTTGTGGGTAGTCGAGGGAAATATAGGGAAAACCATTGTGATTTTCTCCTCTTGCTATTTGGTTTCTCGTGAGGTCTACCCCTTGCGGTAATGTTGCGAGAGTAATTTCTTCTTCTAGTGATTTTTGTAAGTTAACCAGTCGGCTTTCAACTTTTTTCAGGATGGCGGGTTTGGCTTGAAATACCTCAACATGGTTGATGAGTCTAAATTCTTTTTCTGCCCATGATTCGAGATCAGTATTATCAGAGTTCATCAAATTTACTGGGATGAGAAGGAAGGGAAATGCAAAAAAAAGCGTAAAAGAATCTATTTGTGATTCTTTTACGCTTGGATGTTATAGATCTTTATATTTTTTCTGTGCGATTTCTTCTTTTTGACGAGCCAGAATGTAAGAGTGAATACCGTCTTCCTGATCTGGATTCAGACCCACAATTTTACATCGGCAAACGTTCTTATCATCAATTTTTAGAATTTCAGTGGATACATTGTAGGTTCCTTTGCCTTTTGGAAGGGTGAGTTCCATCGGGTATTTTGCACCTAGCTTAAAGGCTTTGTTGTCAAACGAAATTCCACCTGCACTGATATCTACTGCATTTAAACTAGTGCTTCCAACTTTAAGCAAAATTGGATTTTCCTTAGATGGGTAAACCCTGAATGCACCCCGAGTTTCTGTGGGGTTTTTAAAAAGTTTTTTCCCTGTTTCCTTTTCCTTATTTTTCTTTTTCCAAAACAAATTCAACCCTCCTATTTTTAGCTCTCCCCGGAACTGTATCGTTTCTTGCCAAGGGGAATGTGTCTGCATAACCTGTGGCCGTCATTCGTTCAGGATCTGCCCCTTTGTCTATGAAATACCTTAGTACGGCTGTGGCACGTGCTGCTGAAAGCTCCCAGTTGGTGGGAAACCTTTCAGTGGAGATCGACTCGTCATCCGTATTTCCTTGGATATGAATTTTGTACTTCGGGTATTTGTTCACTACCCGGATCACTTCATCAAGAACGGGTCTTGCAGATAATTGTAAGTCGGCCTGTCCTGGTTTGAATAAGCTTGCGCCAGGAACTCGAACCACTACTTTTGCATCGCTGGTCTCGACATCCAAATCGGAATCCTCAGCGACATCGCTCATCTCCGACAATATATCCTCTGATTTTTGCTGTGTCAATTCTTGTATGGTTTCTTTGATTTCCGCGCTGTCCAAAAGCTCTAAAAGTCCAATACTTGCTTGCTCTTCGCCGATGATGGCTTCCTTGAATTTCTGCATATTCATGGATGCAATTGAATAATAAAGGATAAAGAAGGTCATAATCAGGGTAACCATGTCTGAATAGGTGACCATCCAAAGAGGAGCTCCTTCTTCACTAATAACGCCGGTTCTATCTTGGCCTTTTTTGGCCGCTGCGAATTTTTTTAGTCTGTCTGCCCATTCCTCTTCAATTTTTTCGATTTCCTTTGCCAGTTTATTCGCGAATTCTTTTTTCTCTTCAAGAAGCTTTTGTTCTATCTCGTCCTTTTCTTTTTCTAATTCTTCAACATCGGTTTTCAAATCTTTAATGATTTCAGAGGGTAGTTTGACTTTTCCATCTTCACCCTTGTTGTCATACATGACTTTTTCATAAGAGTTGATGAGCTCGGTCTTTTCCTTGATGATTTTTTCGTAGGCATCAATCCCATCCTTATGCTTTTTTTCCTGAGCTTTTACCTTCTTTTTCATTTCTTTGGTGGCATCTGGTTGTTGACGCAACCGTTTTACTTCTTGGGCTAGGAGTTCTTTCTCTTTATCGTTCTGGTTTGTTTTGCTGGATACGTCTTCTATCCGTTCTTCAAGGGCCTGGTTTTTGAGTTTTAATTTTTTCAGGGCTTTGATGAGCTTGGGGTCTTTGACTTCTTTGATGACCTCTTTTGTTTCTACAACTTTTTCTGGGGTGGGGGATTCGGCTTTACCAGCTTTTTTTAAGTCTTCGGCGAGTTTCTCTTTGTCTTTTTTCTCTTTATCTAGGCTCTCTTTGAGCTCTTTGATCAATTGTTGATCTTTTTCAGATGAGCTTCCACCTTCTTCGCCTTCTTCAGAATCCGATTTCTTGTCAAAGGCAACCTTGGCTTTGGGGCCAGCGACTTGGACATTTTGGATTTCTTCTTCTTTTTCAGCAACGGTGGTTTTTAGGACTTCGATTTTTTCGTGGCTGAGTTTGAGGACGTGTTTGATCTTGGCGTCATGCTTGGCTTGTTCAGCATCACGTTTTTTCAACTCCTTGGCTTGGATGCGGAGTTGTTCTTTGATCATTTCCACGCTTTCGCGGGGGCTCATAGCAGTGTGGATTCTTTTGTTCCGGGAGTACCCGGGTTAATATTTCCCTCTATTTTTTCATCATTCTTTGTTGCATGGGACGGCGCAACTTGGTCGGGATGTATGATGAAAGTTTTTCATATACTAGCATTGGATTATTATCCTGAATGATGGAGGCCGCCCCTTCAAATATGATTTCAAGATTAATAACTTCTATCAAGGTTCTGGACTGCAATTTTCCTGCTATGGGATTGAATATTAGCGATGCCAATATACTTCCATAGAATGTAGTGAGCAGAGCTACAGCCATTGATGGTCCAACGGTTTCTGGGTTGGATAACTTCTGTAGCATCTGAACTAGGCCGATCAAAGTTCCAATCATCCCGAAAGAGGGCGCATAGAGGCCCATTTTTTTAAATATATCTTGAATGATGTAATGCCTTTGTTTCATCGATTCAATTTCGATATTCAGGGTATCTCGCATCATGTCTTCCTTCGAGCCATCGGCAATGAGATTACAGGCTTTTTTGAGGAAGTCAGATTCGATTTCGAGTTTGCTCAGTGCAACAATCCCCTGTCTTCTGCTTAGGGTACAAAGCTCAACCATGGTGGAAACCATGTCATTGGCTTCTTCTTTGTTCGACGAAAATACAAAAATAGCCGCTTTAAAAGCCGATTTTACGTCTTCAAATTGAAAAGTTATAAGGGTCGCCGCCAAGGTTCCACCGACAACAATCATCATTCCAGGAAGATTAAAGAAAGACCCAATATCACCACCAAGAAATATAGCGGTAATGATGAGGGCAAGGCCCGAAATGATGCCTGATAATGAAGCTATGTCCAAGGGTTCAGCCTTTTTTTAAATCAAATTTTCAGATAAATTGGAAGCACTAAATTTAGCACTATATCGCAATTTCTGCAATCTTTTCCGTAAGTTAGCTATGCTTGCCGGGTTTTTAGATTGACGAAAATTTTGCGTAAAATTGTCCATAAATCACATGTTTCCAATTGCTTATCCAGTAGATTTGTTCATAACGGTTAATTTGAGTCCTTTAATTAGCGTAAAATCATAAATTTATCGGATTTTTGTGTATTTTTGCAGGTGTATTCCGTTTTTGACCCATTCTGCAAAAAGGCTGAAGTTATATAATAAGGGTATGTCTATTTTTAATTGTCAGGGGTGTATTTATGGGTTGGGTATATTTGGTTTTAGCGGGGATTTTTGAAGTTGGCTTCACTACGTCCTTAAAACTTTCGGACAATTTTTCGAAAATTTGGCCTTCTGTAGCATTTTTAGTTTTAAGTATTTTGAGCTTTTATTTTCTAACGAGAGCCATTCAAACCATTCCTCTTGGAACCAGTTATGCGGTGTGGACAGGAATTGGTGCTTTAGGCACAGCAGTGGTAGGTATTGTTTTTTTTATGGAGCCCGTTACGGCCTCGCGCATTTTCTTCCTTCTGATGCTCATTTCTTCGATAATTGGATTGAAACTAGTGTCAAGTTGAGTCTTTTAGCTTTAGAGTTTAGTCATCGTATAGATGGCAATTTACGGTGTGACCCGCTTCGAGTTCAATTTGGCGGGGAATTTCAGTTTTGCATCGATCCACCACCTTGGGGCACCGGGGGTGAAAGTGGCAGCCAGATGGCGGATTAAGGGGGGAGGGGACGTCTCCCTGAAGAGGAATCGGACGTTTTCTGTCTGTAGGGTCGAGCGATGGTTTAGAAGAGAGCAATGCTTGTGTGTAAGGGTGAGCGGCTTTTCGGTTGAGTAATTCTGTCGGTGCCAATTCGACAATTTTACCGAGGTACATAACCGCCGTTCTTTGCGACAGATGCTTCACCACGTTCAAGTCATGTGAAATAAACATTAAAGAAAGGTTGTCTTCTTTTTGCAGAGACTGAAGCAAATTTATTATCTGTGCCTGAATGGAAACATCCAATGCTGAAACAGGTTCATCGCAAACAATGTATTTAGGGTTCAGAGCCAGAGCACGGGCAATGCCAATGCGTTGTCTTTGCCCACCTGAAAATTCGTGAGGGAAGCGTTTTAAATACATTCTAGAAAGCCCCACTTTTTCCATGAGAGTTTCTACTTTTTTTCTTAGTTCACTTCCTTGCGCCAAGCCATGAACCGAGAGAGCCTCGCCGATGATTCTTTCAACCGTGAAGCGTGGGTTGAGTGAGCTGTAAGGGTCCTGAAAAATGATCTGCATCTTGGGGCGGATCATTGCCAGCTCTTTGCCTTTCAAACTTAATAGGTCTACCCCCTCAAAGAGGACTTTTCCTGAAGTAGGTTCAAGCAGACGAAGGGTCATGCGGCCGACCGTGGTTTTCCCACAACCCGATTCCCCAACCAGTCCCAATATTTCGCCTTCGTTTATATCGAATGAGACATCATCAACGGCTTTGACCTGACTGGTTTCCCGTGAGAGTAGTCCACCATAGATGGGAAAATATTTTTTTAATGATTGTACCTGCAATACCTTTTTCATAAGGCGGGTGTTTTGTTGTAGAGCCAGCAAGCGGTTTGGTGCTCCGCGTGGTTTTCAAGGGGTTGTAATCCAGGGATTTCCTGCTCACATTCGCTCATTTTTTCAGCGCAACGCGGATGAAACGCGCACCCCTTTGGTAGGAAAGCAGGGTGTGGAACGGCTCCGGGTATGGTTTCGAGTGTTTCGCTTATCGTATCTTTGGGCAATGAGTTGAGCAGCCCTTTAGTGTAAGGGTGTGAAGGTGATGCGAAAATATTTTCGACCGAGGCCAGCTCTACAATTTTTCCTGAATACATGACAGCGACACGATCTGCATATTGAGCAACGATACCAAGATTATGTGTGATTAGTAGAATGGACATTTGAGTTTCTTTTTTCAACTCATCTAGTAAGTCCAGGATTTGGGCTTGAATGGTGACGTCTAGTGCGGTTGTGGGTTCATCTGCAATTAAAAGAGACGGCTTGCAGACGATAGACATGGCAATCATTACCCGTTGTTTCATTCCACCCGATAATTCGTGAGGGTATTGATCGATACGTGTTTCAGGCGAGGGCATGGCTACTTTTTTCAATACTTTTAATGCAAGCTTTCTTGCTTCTTCGTGAGACTTATCTTGATGCAGGCAAATGGCTTCGATTATTTGATCGCCAATGGTGAAGATAGGATTCAATGAGGTCATCGGCTCCTGAAAGATCATGCCGATCTCGTTGCCACGAATTTTTTGCATCTCCTGTTCGGATGCTTGAAGCAGGTCTTTTCCTTTGAACAAGATGCGACCGTTTTCAAAATTTCCCGGGGGCATGGGCACTAGTCGCATTGCGCTTAAAGCGGTGACGGATTTACCGCAACCGGATTCGCCAACCAACGCAATCGTTTCGCCGGGATAAATTTTAAGGTCTACATTTCGGACTGAACGAACAATGTTTTCTTCGGTATGAAAAAAGGTGCTGAGATTTTGAATATCTAACAGCGGATCTTGGGAGTGCATAGGGTCTGGGTAGGTTTAACCCTCTGGATGATCGTGATCGTGACCCTCATGGTCGTGGCCTTCGTGATCGTCGGGCTCATCCAAAATGTCTTCATAGCGGTAGCCATCATCTTCGTCGATATCATAACGGTTGTTGTGAGTATCGATTTTTTCTGACCACATATCTATCCCACCCTCTAGGCATTGGACGTTTGTGTACCCACGTTGTGTTAACCATTTCTGGAAGCTGGGACTGCGATCCTGTTTCCAATCGATAAGAACCATTTCTCGGTCTTTTTCAAAAGAACTCAAAACATGTTCATTATTTTCGGCGTTGATGATATGCGAACCTTCAATTTTCGAAATATCTCGCTCCCAGCTTTCGCGAATATCTAACAAAACAGGCTTTTCTCCTGAATCCATTTTTTCTTTAAGTTTTTCACAGGTAATAATTGAAATGTTTTTTTCAGAGAACTCCTTGTTCAGGGCATCCAAGGCTGCTTGCACAGGGGTATTATGTGTTTTGCAAACGGAGCTGATTGTTTCTTCAGGCTTGTATGGGGTGATGGGCATTCCAATATGGAATTGTTTGAAAAGTAAAGAGTGGATATCTGGAAAAATTCGATTCGCTTCTTCCATAGCTAGATCAGGAGTAAAAGGTCCTTCGATTTTTTCAACTTCGATCTCAGAAATCCTTAAAATGTGATAGCCGTATTGGGAATGCACGGGGCCGATGATTTCGCCTAACTGGTCTTCAGATATTTCCTGTCCCATAATGGATTGCAGGTTTCCTTCAGGCATCCATCCTAAATCCCCTGCATTTTTTTTGGAAGGACAAGTGCTGTATTTTTCAACGGTTTCTTCAAATGAAGTACCGGCATCTAATAGTTTTTTTGCTGCGACCACATCTTCCATAGAGTGGGTGAATATCTGGCTCGCTCGAACCTTGATCATATGTGTAATCTCCAGTGTTTTAGAAGGCCTTATGATAGTACTCCCCTTGACGTATGTCAAAATTCAGTTGTGCAATAATTTTATACTTTCTATTGGGCTAATGTTGAACAAAACAGGATTAAATGAGAAACTGTAGATGAAACTAAAACGAAATTTGAAAAAATGAAACGAAGAAGACCGTTTTTTATTGTTTTTATCTTGTTGCTGTCCGGTTGTGCGGGAGATTCTTTCTCGTTTGAGCGGTTTTTCTACGGGATAAATCAGGAATATCAGCAAAACCAATGTCGGAAAGATCCCTCCATCCCCTGTCCTGAAAAGGAAAGCTACGATCAATATCAGAAGAAACGAAAAGAATTGTCAAAGAAGTAGGATTAATCGTGTTAATTGACAACATGTCTCTCCTGAATTAGCATTGGCAAAATCTTAAAACGTATATATGAGATGAAACATGAAACTGCTTGTTGAGCGTTTTACCAGTGATAAAGATACAACGATCAGTGCTATCTATCTCGATAATGTCTTTCAATGTTTTGGCCTGGAAGATGAGTATCGTGAGGAAAAAGTAGCATCAGAAACACGTATCCCTGCAGGTTCGTATAAGGTAGAGCTTCGTACTACCGGAGGCTTTCATGCCCGATACGAAAAAAAGTTTTCTGATATCCATCAGGGGATGCTGCATGTGCAAGATGTGCCGGGATTTGAATATATTTTAATCCATGTCGGTAATACCGATGAAAATACAGCGGGCTGTTTGCTGGTGGGAGAGGGTGCAAGAGCGGGCGAGGGCGATATGTCGATTCAGTCCAGCCGTGTGGCTTACAAAAAACTCTATTCCAAAGTTGCTGAAGCTGCAAAACAAGGGGATTTAGAAATCGAATATTTTGATAGAGACAGGACGGAATGATTTCAAAAAATAATATTACCAGAAGCGCGAAAACTCTTAAACAATTAATCAGTAGGTGCGAATCCTACGGTGAGTTTGGAGAGGATGGAAGCCTACGTCTACCCGTTGAAAAAACGGAGTGTAGTTTTGTTTCAATTTCAAAAGAAAAATTAAAGGAATATGAATCAAATGGAATGACTATCCTCGATTTGCATCAGAAGCTGGAAGAACAGATGGATGATTGCGAGTGGTCAGATGCTTCTCTCGATATTCAAATGCCTAAACCAAGATTGCGGACAAAAATTTTTTAAAATCTTTGCTAAACAAGCTATAGGTATGTTTATACCGATAGCTAATTTTTAAACTCATACCGCTTGCGCTTCGCAGATTTTATTGGCGAATAATTGCTGATTCCATTGACGCAAAGGTTCGGCGCGGGTGCGATCACCAATTTTGTCATACAGCAATGCCAAATTGTTGACGGCAGTAGCGGTGTTGGGATGCTTAGAACCCAGTTTTGTTTTTCCTATTTCCAAGGCTTGTATTCCTAATTTAATTGCTTCCGAATAATTTTCCTCCTGATATAGTTGAACCACTTCCCTATTTAATTGTATTAATTTTTCCTCAGTGGAAATCATATCCGTATCCCTTCAATTATGGAGTTCAAGTTGTTAAATACTCTTTTGAAAATGCAACTTACATGCCAAATTCAATTGTCCATAATCAGGAGGAAATTCCCAGTTGTAAGGAGCAGAACTCCATAAAAAACGGAAAAGTTATCGACTTGTAAGGAAAAAAAATCCCGATTATTAGGAGGTTGTATGAGTAGGAAGTCGAAAAATTCTTTATACTCATAAATTATGCAGGTCAATATAATGCCTGCATTGAGTAGCTATCGGTTTTTGTGTTCTGGGTTTTATTCCACAGAGGTCAGTGACAAAAAATGAAATTTATTAATCAAAATATTGCCTTGATCATATCAATAGCTTTGGCGTATATGATCGTCAGTACTACAGGTGAGTATTGGCCGGGTTGGGGTCATTCGTTATTTGGTGTGAATCCAGATTGGTCTCCCACCAAATATAAGTTCCCCATTGTAATTTTGGCATTTTTGATTTTACCTATAATACGTGGGTTGAAAAGCAAGTTGGATTTATAGATGGGTATAGTTCGGTTTACCACCGTGGCATTACCTGCATTACGATAAAGACCGCAACAATAATCATCAGCGCGATTATAACAATGAGTTCTGTTTTATATCTTTTGGCGTTTGGGTTTTCTTGATCTTCTGACATTTTAAACCTTTTAGTTAGTATCACCCCACCATATAAGAGCGACAAAGATGCAAAAAAATGATGCTGTTTACTTTGATATATGGCGCGAAGATTTGAGTCTGATACTTGAAAGATTTCAGACTTGGCGTTTTAATACTAGATTCTATTTTCTAAAGGTATTCATTTTTTTCGTCTTTATCAATGACCTTGCTTATTGGTTTGCCATTGCAACAGCCTTCCCTGAAATAATTTCAGGAGCTGATTTGACGCACTATTCAAAAGTGCAAATACCTGTTGCAATTTTGGGTGGCATGTTCGATAGCTTATCCTTATATATCACGCTTTTAGTTGTGCGCAATGCACTTCGTTCCCGTTCGAATTTTAGCTATATTTCCCATCTAAGTATTGATGCCTTGATTGCTATTGCTGCCACTTTTTGGGTCTTATTTGTTTTTTCTATTTCAGCTTGGATTGTAAGTTTTATTCCTTCTGACCCCAAACCTGTAGCCAAAAATGAAATTAAGATTGAAGTACAATCATTGTCAGATAGGGAGAAACTTTATGAAGGCCGAGTCGTGGCTGCCATCAATAATCCAACGGGGGATGATGAAATGAAGAATATCTATTTTGGGTTAGTTATGGGATTTTCGGCAATAATCCCAACGGCTGTGCATATTTCCTGCGCATTATTTTCCTTGCGCTTATTTTTGCATGGAGAGAAAACATAGTTAGGAAGGCTGATGGTTTTCAATGCCAGAATAATGACGGTTTCTCTGAGACGATTTTTTCTCCAAGCTTCTTTGCCTGAAGAAAAGCCATAAGCTCTAAACCACCATAAAATAAATGGCTGCGGAAATGGATGAACCTATAACTCCTGCTGTCATAAAGCGAAATAGAACTTCTAAAATCATGGCAAATCTCCTTAAATTGCTAAATGCTTAATATGTGTATGTACAGCAAGAAGGATGCCATTTAACTGGTTGTTTTAATTGTTGTTATTCGTTGATTTTAAATGATTATGTTGATTAGATGATGTTTTTGAGGGGGAGTTTGGGGCAAGTAAGAAATTATGAGTTATTCAGAATAAATAGTCTTCTGCGAGGGGAGAGAGGTTGGGATGAGAGAAGCTAGTTGTTTTGATTTAAAGCCGACAAAATCTTTTTTTCTAGATCATCAAAGTTAATTGGCTTGGGTACATAATCAAAGGCTTGGGACATAATGGAGTCCATCATTTTGCTGACAGATCTGTTGGCAGTAACCATAATGAATTTTATATCTGGAAACCGAGGCTTGAGTGACTTGAGTACTTGTAGACCATCCATGCCAGGCATCTTAATATCCAAAAGCACACAATCGGGCTGTGGAGATTTTTCAATCATTTCTATAGCTTGTTCGCCGTTGTAAGCAATCCCGACTTCTGGCTCATCTTCAAACCGGTTAGCCAAAAACCTTTTCAAAAGTTCACAATTGGCAGCTTCATCATCTACTATCAGAAATTTTCTTTTATCAGACATTTTTCTAGGCGCGATATATTTAGGGCTTGTTAAGATATATTTTTTAATTATAGTGAGTCTGCAAAACCAAGTCACTAGGAATTGTTTCAGGTAATGTGTATCTAATGAGAAAATTTAATTAATAGAGTCTCGCAAATAAACGCACACTAGTGTCCAATTATGTTGCCCCCGTAGCTCAGCAGGATAGAGCAACGGATTCCTAATCCGTAGGTCAGGCGTTCGAATCGCCTCGGGGGCACCATTTTAAGCTCAGGACTGCTAAGATAAACTCCCGGATGAATTGATATTAAAAGTAGTGGG
>JAJDBA010000088.1 GCA_029261675.1 Nitrospinaceae bacterium | reverse complement strand
ATCTGGATCAGTTACAGCAGGCCTGATATGAGCATTGTAATCGTCAGACGATGGATCATTCGTACCAAAAATAAAGAGTTTGGTGATTTCTATCGGATCATATGTGGCCATCTTGCGTTCCCTTCAGGTTTGAAAAATTGAAAATAAGATTCAGCTATTCGAAAAGGTAATGTTGCCTTGCTAATTTAAATCCATCGACTGCTTATTGGTTATCCAACGCAACCGCTTCTTCTCCATTTAAGTCAAATTCGCAGTCTTCAGTATCATTTTTACGCACCAACAAATAATTTAGTGCAGTGCCTGTCATTTCGTTCTCCACAATGAATCGGATGTCACCATTCACTGTTTGGTATATTCTTTTTGAATCATACAAGGAAGGTTTGGAAACAATTGCAATGTATCGCATGCCATCATCAACTTCTGTCACGATTCCAAATTGTGATGCGATCCATAGACGTTTTTTATTGGGAAATATAAAAAAACTCTTTTTCGATACTGGCTTTTTATAGAGCAAAGAAACGGAATTAGTCGAGAGATTCTTATTAATCTTTATTAAGAATTGAGGATTGCCTATTAAGGCAGTATTGGTTAAAAAAACTTGGCCTGAATTCTTTGTGGCCACAAGTGTCCAAAGGGTTGGAGTACCCACAGGTTTAATATCATAATCTTCCAGAAGATTAGTGACAGAATGTCCATCGTAAAACAAGGCCTCTTCTAAAGGGCCTCGAAATAAAACTCCGTTCAATTGCGGTACGTCAGCATAGAATTTTGCCTTCCTGAGAGCCCTCGGCATAAACTGCCGTTTACCGTCAATTATCTCCATGGCAATCAGATTGGTATTTTTTAGCGTGGTTATGCGATAGCCTTTTACAAAAATACGATCAAGTACATAACTGTACTTACCTTGTGCGGCACGACAAGCATCTTCCATCCAAAAAAACCCCCATTTCGAACAAGGCTCTTTTGTCAGGAACGAAATCTCCTCCGGATTGCTGATTGTCGGCGGAAAACTGTTTGCATCAACATTTGCCATGTAGTCACGTTCATAACCATCTATCCATATCCAACCACTTTTTCCGAGTGCAATATTGTGAATTTCTCTGGAATATTCATATTGTTTTGCAGCAACAGACATTAATTTTTCTTCATTGTCACTGCGATAAAGCGTCAAACCACCACCATCGAATTTGTCTATCCGGTATTGCTCTTCATTGGCTTCAAATTCAACACTGGCGTTTTTCACGAATTGGGCAATGTAAAGTGATTGCTCTTTGGTTTGTTCACCTTCTTCTACAGGTTTCTGAACAATACAATAAGAATCAATTGGCTCTAAGGCTAGGGCGGGGGCAATAAACGATAAGATGGCTATCGTTATAACTCCAAAGCCGATTTTCCGATTCAAATGCAAATAATGTCTTATTTGGGTTAAAACCAATAAGAAGAAAGATGCCATTAGGTATTGCGATACAACATCCATAGCACTACCTTTCTGTATTCTCAGTCGTTGTTTGTGATTGTAGCAATGCAAGACACACCCCATATGTACGATTGATCAGCGCCTCCAGCATTAGGCTTATTTAGTCTTGCCATAGCAATAATTCAATCAGCAGATTTCTCATTTTTCGCAGTATCCTTTCATTCCAAAAAAATGTCAACAAATTGATTTATAACAATAAAACCACCATGAGCATGGTTATTATATTTCCGAAAGTGTGATAAAAATCACATACAAACAAAGATAATTCTGATCCTCAAATAAAGAATTATCATATTGCCGTTCCATTCCTTCTTTTCTCATATTGGAATTCGCTGGCCCACTCTTATCTACACACTGTCAACACCAGCACATACGAAAATTCAACATTTTTGATTAGCATGTAGATATCCTCCGAGCCTTCCAACAAAATGTTTCAAATGCAAAATCGCACATGGCAATTATGGTGTTTGTCTATCTTTGATGAAACGACAGTTTTTATGATTGAAGCGCCGATTAATAGCCGCCACCTATACTTAGGTAGCTAACACAAAAAAAGCCGGATCAAAACGACCCAGCTTCCTTTGGTTTAGAAATTACGATAAAACGTTATAATTCAGGTACTGATGTATCCAAGCAAATATTCCCACCAAGTTCTTGCAAAGCCTCTTGCAGGGTTTCAGACATGTATCCGCTGATTTCGAAGAGTTCTACATGTTTATTTTCTTGAGTATTCAGGAGATGTGCAGCAAGCTTTGCGGCTCTGCCGCGTTGAGAAGCTTGCAAGATCATATGTCATTACCTGCCTAGCTCTAAAGAATCCATAAATATTTTCCTGATATGACGAATATCAGCGCAAGCATTGAGAAGTGCCGTTTTGACTTCAGTTGTGATAATCAACAAACCATAATTGGCAGACTTCGCCAGTTGATTCAGATTATTAGCCAGTCTCGCCCGACCCAGTTCACCCAAAAGCTGTGTTAACAATTTGTGATCCTTGACCTGATGTTTACTGCGAGTGCGGCGTTTGCAACGGTTCTCATCAAAAACCCGCAGGCGAATATACTCGCTTAATGATAATCCAGCATCATCATGCTCAAGCTTTGCACGTTCTTCCGGTGTCAGGCGCAAGCAAAAGGGTGATGTTTGTTTTTTTACGAATAGTGTGGTGTTTAGGCATAGTGGCTCCTTTGCATAAACAATACAGTTCCATCGTCTGTTTCTTCGGAAACAGCGGTATAATGCGCAATGTTAGCGCTTGACTGAAAATGACGTACCAATTACAAGCGTAAGAGTGCGATAACGAAGTTACCGCACTAACAGGATGGGGTGTATTAGGGGTTTAATGTGTTACTAGGGAATGTGAGATATATCCAGCGAAGCCCCTTTTAAGGAGGCATTCCATTCTTCCAGAATGCGAAAAAGAGAGTTCGATATTTCTCCTTTCCTTTTCACCTGTCATTACTGAAATCTGAGGTTATTTTAGCGCGGGTGAGCCAATACCTATTAGTACTTAAAACGGCGCATAGTCCACATACAATTGCTCAACCTTTTCTCTGGCCCATGGTGTTCTACGTAAGAATTTTAAGCTGGATTTAATACTTGGTTCATGAGTGAA
>JAJDBA010000087.1 GCA_029261675.1 Nitrospinaceae bacterium | reverse complement strand
ATCACTGCACCAAAAATGATATGCGCATCTTCGTGTGCATTTTCTTGAACCATCATAGAGGCTTCATTAATTTCCATAAGGGTTAAGTCTTCGCCGCCCGTTATGTTGATTAAGATACCTTTCGCGCCATCAACGGTTGCTTCGTCAAGCAGAGGGCTGGAGATTGCTTTTTGTGCAGCTTCCACAGCTCTAGTTTCTCCTGTGGCGATTCCGCTTCCCATGAGCGCTTTGCCCATGCTGCCCATTATGCATTTGACATCGGCAAAATCGAGATTGATGAGTCCGGGAATGACGATTAAATCAGAGATACTGCAAACAGCTTGCTTGAGAATATCGTCTACCATTGAGAACGCGCTGGTGAAAGACGTTTGTTTTCCTACATAACTCAATAGTTTTTGATTTGGAATCACAATCAGTGTATCGACTGCTTCTTTTAATTCTTGTATTCCCTCTTCTGCTTGCCGCATTCGTTTTTTGCCTTCAAACGCGAACGGTTTGGTAACTACGCCAACGGTAAGAGCACCTGTTTCTTTTGCAATACGAGATATCACTGGTGCGGCACCTGTTCCGGTTCCACCGCCCATTCCTGCGGTTATAAAAACCATATCCGCACCCTCGAGCATATCGCGTATAACAATTTCGCTCTCTTCGGCAGCATCTTTCCCCGTTTCTGGATTAGAACCTGCTCCCAGTCCGCGAGTCAATTCTCCGCCTATCTGGATTTTTCCTGGGCATTCTGATTTTTCCAAGGATTGTAAATCCGTATTGGCGATAATGAACTCAACTCCACGGAGATTATCGCGAACCATAGAATTGACGGCATTGGTGCCACCGCCACCAACGCCAACTACCTTTATGGTCGCGTTGTAATCATTTTCGTTTTCAAATTCTATCAAACTCATGGTGTCCTCCAATTTTTAAAAAAATTCGTCTGCCCAATCTTTCATACGTGAAAAAATTTTATCGAATAAATTACGTCCCTGCAGTTCTCTTACAGGTCCGGTTTTAACTCTTTTAGATCCATATTGGATCAAGCCAGTACAGGTTGCATACATGGGGTTATTTACGACATCGATCAAACCTCCGAGTCCCATCGGTATCCCTAATCTTACGGGGGTTTGAAAAACGTCCTCCGCTAACTCTGGCATCCCTTGCATGCTCGAAGCTCCACCCGTCAGCACAATTCCAGATGAAATAATTTCCCGGTATCCCGATTCATTTATATCGTGGTCGAGTAGTTCAAACATCTCACGTGTTCGCGCTTCGATTATCTCGCTTAAAATTTGTCGAGGTACTGTTCGAGATTCTCTTCCACCAACGCTGGGAACTTCGATGTTGTCACCCTCTGAGATGATGGGTGAGTATGCGCAGCCGTAGGAATGCTTGATTTTCTCTGCTTCATTGTTTGGGGTGCGAAGACCTATTGCAATGTCGTTTGTCATTTGCGCGCCCGCGATAGTTAAAACAGAAGTATGTTTGATTGCACCTTGATAAAAAATTGCAAGGTCCGATGTGCCGCCACCAATATCAATCATGGCAACACCCAGCTCTCTCTCATCTTGAGATAAAACGGATTCGCTGGATGCAAGCTGCTCCAACACAATATCGGAGACTCCCAATCCTGCTTTGTTGACGCATTTGACGATGTTCTGTGCCGAAGTCACCGCTGCAGTAACGATATGTACTTTCGCTTCAAGGCGCACCCCCGCCATTCCAAGGGGAGTTTTAATTCCATCTTGATTGTCAACGATATACTCCTGAGGCAGAACGTGAATCACTTCGCGATCTAAAGGAATGGCTATGGCCTTAGCAGCCTCGATCACTCTGTCCACATCTTTCTGATCGATCTCTCGGCCCTTTACCGCAATAATTCCGTGGCTGTTGAGGCTGTTTATGTGTCCACCTGCAATGCCAACATAAACCGAATCTATTTCACACCCGGCCATGAGTTCGGCTTCTTCAACAGCATTTTTGATGGACTCGACAGTGCTGTCGATATTGACTACTACCCCTTTTCTAAGGCCTTTTGATGGGTACTGACCGAGACCAATAATATCTATTTTTTCATCATCGATAACCTCGCCAATGATGCAGCAGATTTTGGTGGTCCCAATATCCAGCCCGACAATGTAATTGCTTTTTTTGGACATGCGTCCTATCCCCTTCTAGTTGGTTTGACTCTTTGCCGAAGTTAATGTTGAACTTGATTTGAATCTATTTCTGATTACAACTTGATCTTTAAATGATAAGTCGATCATTTGAATCTTAGGGCTTTCTTCCTCAATGGTATCGAGAATGAGTAGGAAATTTTTTCTTCCCTCCTCTAATTTGTCCATAGACATTTGAATTTGAATGTCCCGATTTCGGGTGGTAAATAGAACCCGGGAATGGCCTATTAGTTCTGCCGCATCCAAAGGATTATTGTCAAAGAATGAGAGTTTGTTGAAGTAGTGCATGGTTTTCAGACTGTGTAATACTTTGCCCTCTAAAAAATTATTTTCTTTTTCGCCTTGCATGATGATTAGAGGCAGATGTCTATATTCAGGTTTTTCAGGTGACAGCGTGACACCAAAACTATCCACTAAATAAATTTGGTCCTTCTTGATCCTTGCGTAAGGGACCCTTTCTGTAAGCTTAAATTCCAGTCCTTGAGGAAAATTTCGACCAATAGAAGCCGATTGAATCCATGGGTTTTCTGAAAGCCGCTGACTTAACTCAACCAGGTCAATGGAAATTAAATTTTCACCTTTTACAGGACCTAGCCATTCAAGGATTTGCGCATCGCTCAAAATATTATTCCCTTTGAAAGAAATATTTTGAATTTGAAAACGAGGTGTTGAGATCAAAAAATTCCATCCAGCAAAAAGAAGGTAGCCGACAACTCCTGCCAAGAAGAGTTTTGAGGTAAGCTCAGCCAATGTGCGTACCCACGTGCCCAACTTTGGTTTACTAGGAATCCTTTTATTCAGGTTGCTGCCACGCTTGCGCTTTTTGTTTCTTTCAGAACGAAGGTCGTTCCATGTAGCGGCAGGTCCCTTTTGTCTGGTCAGAGCAAAGCTCATGACGGGTCTCCATAATCCAATTGTGCTGTTTTCAAAATTTCCATTACGAGATCATCAAAATTCATTCCCATTTTAAGTGCAGCCATAGGTAAAAGGCTGGTAGGGGTCATGCCTGGTATAGTATTCATCTCCAGAACATACGGTGTTCCTTCATCATCTAGAATGATATCTACTCGAGGTATCCCACGTCCCCGTAGCACTTGAAAAACCTTTTTGGATACTTCATTGCATTTGTTGATTTCATGTTCGCTCAAGTTCGCCGGGCAAAGATATTCGGTTTTTCCAGAAGTGTATTTGGCTTCATAATCGTAAAATCCGGATTTGGGGCGAATGTGGACAATGGGCATAGGACTTTCCCCGTTCATTCCAATTGCTAGAAGTTTTCCCTCTATAAACTTTTCCACGATAATTTCTTCAGAATATTTAAATGCACTTTTCAATGCAGGTTCCCATTGATCTTCTGTGTTAACAATACTGACTCCGAAACTGGATCCTTGATTGGTTGGTTTAACCACAATCGGTAAATCCAAATTTCGTTTGATGGATTGATTTCGGTTTTTATAAAACACTTCATAGTCGGCTGTCGGTATTCCGTGAAACTTTAGAATTTCTTTGGTTTTTAATTTGTCATAAGCTAAAGCGCTACCTACAACACCGGGTCCGGTATAGGGGATTTTTAAATATTCCAGAACTCCTTGAATGCAGCCATCTTCGCCGTAGGTTCCATGTAGCGCGATGAATGCCAAGTCAATCTCTCGGAGAGCATTTGCAATATTGCGGTCTACATCAATAGGGAATACTTTCAGGCCTTTGCGAGTCATTGCCTCCATAACCGAGTTCCCGGTTGATAGAGAAATTTCTCTCTCTGATGATAAGCCACCCATAAGTACACCTATTTTTTTGTCTTCAAAAATTTTCAAAATATTTTCAAACTTTTAAAATGACAGGTCCGTCCCGGCCTTTGGCCAAAAAGGCCGGGAGCAAAGGAAGGAGGGGTTACCTTTGCACGGACCTTAATATTTAATTTCTACGAAATTAATCTCCGATAATTACGATCTCAGTTTGCAAATCGATACTGGTTTTTTCTTTCACCTCTTTTTGTATGTGCTTGATCAATTGGGTCACATCTTTCGCTGTTGCCCCACCTTTGTTGACAATGAAGTTTGCGTGTCTGATAGAGACGCCAGCCTTTCCTATGGAATAGCCTTTAAGCCCTATTGATTCGATAATTCTTCCAGCAGCATCGCCTTCCGGGTTTTTAAAAATAGAACCCGAATTAGGAATGGTAAGGGGTTGTGTCTGCGCTCTTCGAGAAAGGTGGCGGTCCATGGTGGTCATGATTTCTGATCGATCTCCTTCTTCGAGTTCAATCTCTGCTTCAATAATGATTCCGGGTTCACCTGGGAAAATAGTTTTTCTATATTGAAAGGAAAGATCTTCGCGTTTTAAAGTTTCTATTTCACCATCTCGGGTAATTCGAGTTACGCTGCGAAGAACAGGTCCAATTTCCGTTCCCTCTGCGCCCGCATTCATGATTATTGCACCGCCTAATGATCCGGGTATGCCCACGAGGCGCTCAATGCCTGTCAGTGAAAAACGTGCAGCATGTTTTGCAAGATAAGACATTTTTGCCCCGGCCCCTACTTTGATAACGGCTCGCCTTTTTCCATCTTCCTTTTTGAAGAAAAGGGGGCGCTTGATTTCTTTAAAGCATTCTTTTAAAGAAATAACGACACCTCTTATGCCCCGGTCGCTTGCCAGTAAATTACTTCCTTCCCCTAAAATATATATAGGTGTTTTCTCCCTACTTTTTAAAATAGTTTGAATATCCCGCGTATCTTCCGGGAATATTAAAACATCAGCAGGGCCACCGATCTGGATGGAAGTATGGCTGGCAAGTAATTCGTCTTGCAGAACTCTTCCTTTAATTTTGTGTAGCCAGGGAAATGTATGGGTCATAGTATTACTCTGATGAATTTTTTGTCCCAGAACGGTTTTCGGAAACTCCATTCGGGTTTTGAGATTAACCTGCCTCCCAGATCCAGAATGAGCGATATGAATCAATCTTCGTTTCCATGCTTCGTTCAACATAAATGAAAGTCCTCTCTGTTTTGGGGCTATCAACCATGGAATTGAGCGGCAAACTTATGTGCCAATTCCCCGATATTTCCTGCGCCAAGCGTTAAAACCACATCACCAGGCTGCAAAGAATTTTTTAAATGCGGAATCACTGAGTCGATATCCTCTATATGATCCACGTGTTTGTGTCCAAATTCACGAACTCCTTGTGCTATTTTTCGAGAATGAATTCCCTCGACAGGTTTTTCGCCTGCGGCATAGATATCCAAAAGTACTAATTGATCAGCATCGTTAAATGAAGAGTAAAAACTTTCTAGCAGGTGCTGAGTTCGACTAAAACGATGCGGTTGAAAAACCACTACCAATCTTCGGTTAGGCCAGACCGTTTTTGCGGTTTCCAGGGTCGCCTGGATTTCAGCAGGATGATGACCATAATCATCTACGATGGTCAAAGAGTCTGATTGATGAAGAATTTCAAAACGTCGTTGAACTCCTTTAAAATTCTTCAAAGAATCAGAAACGGTAGGGAAGTCCATATTCAATTCCATTCCTACCGCAACAGCTGCCAATGTGTTGCAGACATTATGGTTCCCTAATGACTCGGAGGTTATTCGTCCAAGTTTCTTTCCTTGGTGGAAAACGGTGAAATGAGTTTGCAATTCACTCACAGAGATTTCCCGTGCTGTATAGTCCGCTTGAGTTTTAAGCCCATAAGTAATTGTTCTTTTTTCAACTTTTGGAAGAAGCGATTGGAGATTAGGATCATCCATGCACAAGATTGCGGTTCCATAAAAAGGAACTTTGTTTAGAAATTCCAGAAAAGCGGATTTCATATTCTGCATTGTGTGGTAATAGTCCATATGCTCTTCATCCAATGTGGTCACCACTGCAATAGTAGGAGAAAGCTTTAGAAACGATCCGTCGCTTTCATCTGCTTCTGCAACAAGAAATTTGCTTTGCCCTAATTTGGCATGGCCGCCCATATTTTTTAGTTTTCCTCCGACGATTACTGTTGGGTCCAAATGCCCACCTGCTAAAACAGTTGCTACCAGAGAAGTGGTTGTCGTTTTTCCATGAGTTCCCGCAATAGCTATTCCATGTTTCATTCGCATTAACTCGGCCAGCATTTCTGCCCTGCGTATTACCGGGATCATTTGTTCTCTGGCAGCCATAACTTCTGGATTGTCATCTCGGATTGCGCTGGAAACTACAACAACGTGTTTGTCATTTATGTTTTCGGATTTATGGTCAAAATTAATTTCTGCGCCTAAAGATTCCAGGTGATCGGTTACGGAAGATTTGGACTGATCCGATCCGCTTACCTCATAATTCTGGTTAATTAGGACTTCAGCAATTCCGCTCATTCCCGAGCCTCCGATTCCAATAAAATGTATCCGCTGCGTTTTTCCTAAAAACATGACAAAACATAATTTCCTTGCATTTTTTTTCTTCCCGATTTTCTGTAAGTGTCTTCCAGTAACTCCATGCAAAGGAGCCTTACTTTTTCGGTCGCATCTCTATTTCCCAGTTTGTAACTGTTTTCTTCCATTTCTTCTAAACGTTCAGGTTCTGCCATCGCTTGAAGAATAGATTCTGCAATGCGCGGTCCCGATAGTTCTTCATCCAGAACAAGTTCTCCAGCATTGGCAGCTTCGAGAATGCGCGCATTTTTTTCCTGATGATTATGTGCGGCGTGTGGAAAAGGCACCAAAACAGACATCTTGCCGCAGGCAGTGACTTCCGCAAGAGTCGTAGCGCCAGCACGACAGATAACCAGAGATGCTTCTTTATATTGATCTGCCATGTCATCAATGAACGGACGTATGTCACAAGAAAACTGACTCTCTTTATATTTTTTGCTCACCATTTCATAATCAGCTTCCCCAGTTTGATGAGTGATGTGCAAGTCACCTTTTTTTTCTGAAAGAGATTCTAAAGCTTCCACCATCGCCATATTTATAGAATGGGCACCTTGACTACCACCAAGAACGAGAACCCTAAATGGCCCTTCTATTTTTTCAGGCATATCTTCTTTTGGCTGGCAAAATTCTTCACGAATCATATTCCCTGTTACTTCCACCTTTTCTTTGGGAAAAGCTCCTGTGGATTCTTTAAACGAGACTGCGATTTTATCGGCAATTTTTCCCAACCATTTATTGGTCATTCCAGGGATGGAATTCTGCTCGTGAATAAGAATAGGAATTCGAAGAATCCACGCAGAAAGCACCAAAGGTCCAGATGCATAGCCACCGACACCTACTACCAGACCGGGGCGTTTTCTGATTAAGAAACACATGGACTGAGCAGTTCCAATGGGCAACTTGAACCAAGACACCCATCGGGCAATTTTCTTTTTGCCCAATAATCCCGCCGAAAGAATAGTTTTTAAGGCAAAACCTTCGCGGGGCAATACTTTTGCTTCGATACCCTTTTGGGTTCCTACAAAAGAAATTTCAATATCCATATCGTGCCTCATTAATGCTCTTGCTAGAGCAATTCCGGGATAAAGGTGACCGCCTGTGCCGCCACCTGCTATGACAACTCGTTTCCTCATTAATTCATCATCAATGTCTTACAGTTTGCTCTGAAATATTCAGCAGTACGCCTACAGAAAGCATCGTTACCATCATTGATGACCCTCCCATGCTTATAAATGGCAAGGTCAATCCCTTTGTAGGCAGAAGACCCGAAGCGACTCCCAAGTTTATAAAAGCCTGTAAACCGATTAACAGAGTCAGCCCTGTTGCTAAATGAGTTCCGAAAGGGTCTTTGGCTCGGTAAGCAGTCATAAACCCTCTCCAGATAAAGATCGAGAACAGGAGAACGATTCCTGTTGTTCCGACAAATCCCAACTCTTCCCCTATTACTGAAAAAATAAAATCTGTATGCGCTTCTGGAAGATGAAAAAGTTTTTGATGTCCGGCTCCCAATCCCGTACCCCAAAAGCCGCCGCGTCCAAAGGCATAAAAAGACTGAATGGCTTGGAACCCTTTCCCTGTTGGATCTTCCCATGGATTGAGGAAGGAAATGATTCTCTGGGTTCTGTACTCGGCAGTTAAAATTGCCGAAGCTATAAATGGAACTATTGCCAGAATGGAAAGAAATAGAAATTTTTTCCTGAGTCCGGCGATAAAAAGCATTGTGAAGGTTACCGTGCAAATAATCATGGCAGTTCCAAAGTCGGGCTGGAACAAGATGGGTATGAAGAAGAAACCCAGCACAATTAGGTTGGGTAAATAACCGTAAGCAAAATTCCTTAGCTTGTCGGCTCGCTTTACGAGGGATTTTGCAATAAAAAGAACGAGAGTAAATTTTGCCAGCTCCGAGGGTTGAAAGGAAAACCCTCCCAAGGTCAACCAACGACGAGCCCCACCCACCTTTTTGCTGAATTCGGGGAACATCACCACAATTAATAGCAGAAAGGTAAAAATCATGATGGGATACGTAAACTGATGTAACTTGTGATAATTTATATTTTTTGTTGTCAAAAGTAGACCTGTTCCCAGCAGGCACCATAGGACCTGTCGCTTCAGGAAGTAATAGGAGTCGTTGTGATTGTTCATGGTGTAAGCAGCGCTTGAGCTGAATACCATTACAATCCCTATTAGAACCAGAACGGCCACCGTGATACATAGGATGGAGTCGCAGCCTGTCTGCCGGGTTTCGTTCAACGTTTGTCATCCTTTCAGATTGTTTACGATAGATTTAAACTGGTTGCCGCGATCAATATAATCTTTGAACATGTCAAAACTAGCGCAAGCAGGAGAAAGAAGAACGACATCCCCCTTTTCTGCTTTTTCTTTTGCTAGTTTGACTGCCCCTTCAAGCGAATCGGATTCTTCATAACCAAAAGACCCATTCAAGACACTTTTAAACTTGGGTCGCGTTTCTCCGATTAGAACCAAGTGTTTTACTTTTTTCTTCATAATATTTTTCAGGTCGGAAAAGTCTGCGTTCTTATCTTTACCGCCAGCAATAAGGATGATTGGTCGATCAAAAGTACTTAATGACTTACATACCGATCCGACATTGGTGCCTTTTGAATCATTAATGAAATCTACCCCATCTCGATTGCATACCCATTCCAGTCGATGTTCCAAACCTGTAAAACTTCCCAGAATATTTTGAATGGATTGTAGAGGGATACCTAGCAGTAGAGCTGTTGCTACTGCTGGCAAAATATTTTCTACCTGCCAGCGTAATCCGCGAGAAAGCGAACTTAATGTAAATATTTCTCCCTCAAACTCATCAATGTTTGCGAAGATTTTTCCGTTTTGCACATAGACCCCATATTCCAATGAACTTTTCAAGCTGAAGCGGATTTGTTTTGCAGGGCAATTTTTTCCCAGAGCATGGGTGACAGGGTCATCCTGATTTAAAATAAGAAAATCTTCTTTGGTTTGGTTTGAATAAATTTTTTCTTTCAACTTTGCATATTGTTCAAAGCTCTCATGTCGATCCAGGTGGTCGGGTGTGATGTTGAGGACAATGGCAATCTTGGGGTGAAAGCTGTGAGTGGCTTCCATTTGAAAACTGGAAATTTCAAGCACTCTATATTCCACTTGTTCTTGATCTAGTAATGAAACGAAAGGCGTGCCCAGGTTTCCACCCACCGCCGCACTTTTCCCACCTTCTTTAAGGATTTCGCCAATCAAACTTGTGCAAGTCGACTTACCGTTTGTTCCAGTAATGCCAATGAGCGAGGCATTATTAATTCTGCTTGCAAGCTCAATTTCGCTGATTATTTCGACTCCGTTTTGTCTTGAGCTTTCAAGAAAACTTGAACCAATGTCCACACCCGGACTGATCACTACCATCTCGGAATCAGGATGCGGTTCGCAGCCTTTATAAACTACGTTGACATCAGGCAAGAGCTGGCTTGCTAGCTCAGATAACTGATCGCGGGATTTGTTATCCATTATCGAAACCTTTGCGCCTCGAAGGCTAAGGAAGTTAGCTGTAGCAATGCCTGTTTTTCCCAAGCCAATCACAGAAATGATTTTGTTTTTTAAATCCATGTTTATCTAAGTTTTAATGTGCTCAAGCTAACCATTGCAAGGACGACAGCAACAATCCAAAATCGAACAATTACCTTGGGCTCCGACCAGCCTAATTGCTCAAAGTGGTGGTGTAGCGGAGCCATTTTGAAAAACCGCTTCCCACCGGTGTATTTGAAATACCCCACCTGAATAATTACTGATAAAGCTTCGATAACAAAAATTCCGCCAATAAGAATTAAAAGCAATTCGTGTTTAACAATCACCGCTATGGTTCCTATGAACCCTCCTAAGGATAAAGACCCAACATCGCCCATGAAAATTTGCGCGGGGTAGGAGTTGTACCAGAGAAAACCGAGGCTGGCCCCCATGACAGCTGAGCTGGCGACAGCGATTTCTCCTGCGCCTTTTATATATTGAATGTTTAGATATTCAGCGAATTTGAAATGACCGCAGATGTAGACGATGCCGGTGTAAGTGAGAGTCGCTATTATGATGGGGCCAATTGCCAGACCATCAAGGCCGTCTGTTAGATTGACAGCATTTGAGGTCCCAACGATTATGAATACAATGAAGAATAGATATAGAAAACCGAGATCGGGTTGGAACTCCTTAAAGAAAGGCACAGACAAGCGCGTCGCGTAATCTGCACGCGTAGGATCGAAGTAAAGTAGATAAATCCCGATACCTAAACTTACCAAAAGCTGAAGTGTAATTTTCTCCTTGGCAGAGATTCCATCGCCCCTTCTTAACTTTAAGAAGTCATCGCGAAAACCGATGGCTCCAAAACCGATCACTGAAAATATGATTACCCAGATATATCGACTCTCAAGGTTTGCCCATAATAAGGTTGATCCTAAAAAAGTTACCAGTATTAGGAGGCCTCCCATGGTAGGCGTTCCTGATTTTGAGGCATGATGTTCAGGCCCATCGCTTCGAATTGTTTCGCCGATCTGAAATTTTTGTAGCATTCGAATCATCAAGTTACCAAGAGTCAAGCTAAGCACTAGGGCAGTAACGCCAGAATAGGCTGAGCGAAAGGTAATGTATTTAAATACATTCAAAAAAGAATATTCAGAGCTAAGCGGATAAAACAAATGGTAAAACATTTTGTAATTAATTCATTCTTTAAGTGTTTAAATATTCCTGAATAACATTTTCCATCTTCGCGCCACGAGAACCTTTGATAAGCAGACAATCGCCTTTTTTAACATTTCTCAGTAGATAGCTCACTGCTTCAGCATGTGTATTGAATTGCCCTATTTGCAGTGGATGCCGGGAATTTTTTTTTGCGCTTTCCGCCGCCAGTGATGCCAGTGGGCCAACCGTCACTAAATGGTCTACATTTGACAAGGTTACTTCCTGTCCTAATTCATGATGAGCAGACTCGGATAAAGGGCCAAGTTCTAGCATGTCTCCAATAATCAAAAATCGTTTCCCCCGAGTATTGAATTCCGACAAAGTTTTTAGCGCCGCTCTCATGGATTGCGGATTCGCGTTATACGCATCGTTGATCAGGGTTACTCCTTCATAATGAATCTGCTCATTTCTCTGAGGAATTTGCTGGTAATTCTCTAATCCTCGATTCATATCTTTTCCTGATATGCCTAACGAATGACCTGCAGCTAGAGCCGCAAGGGCGTTGTATATATTGCAGTAGCCAATTTGTGAGAGGTTGACAGAAATCGTTTGGTTGAAAATTTTAGCTGTAAAGGTGAATCCGCGACTTCCTTTATTTTGAATATTGCTTGCCTGAACATCGGCAGACCGTTCAATTCCGTAGGTGATTTTTTTGGCGCGTAGCGACTTCGACAGCTCAAGAACCAAAGGGTCGTCTGCGTTGACAATTGCAGTTCCTTCTTCGTTCAGGGAGTCAAATAATTCACCTTTTGCAGCCTGAACATCCTTTACTGTTTTTAGCTGTTCTAGATGACCCGCAGATATATTCGTGATGACGCCTATGTCAGGCCTTGCTATTTCAGCGAGTCGTTTGATTTCACCAGCCGCGCTCATTCCCATCTCAAGCACACCGACCTCATGTTCTGGTTTTCTTGCCAATAAAGTCAGAGGAAGACCAATGTGGTTGTTAAGGTTCCCCTGCGTTTTTAGAGTTTTGTATTTTGTCGCAATAATTGAGGCGATCATTTCTTTGGTTGTAGATTTTCCATTGGTTCCCGTTACTGCAACAACCTGGAAAGGAAACTGGGTTCTTTGATAACTGGCAAGGTCTTGCAACGCCCGTAAAGTATTTTCAGACTGAATCACGAAGGGCGAACTCTCTTCGCTAATCATGTCTTCAGAAAGATAGCTTGGATTGGACAGGATCACTCCTGCCGCGCCTTTGTTAATGGCGTCGCCAAGGAAATTATGGCCGTCAAACTTTTCACCCTGAATGCACACAAATAATTCCTCTTTTTCGATGGTTCGGGAGTTTATGGATACCCCGCGAAATACCTTTTCAGCACTGCCTTGCAATAGTTTTCCGCCTACTATATCTAGACAGTCTTTGGCTTTGCCTGTTATCAATGAACTTGTTTCTCCAAATAATCTCTAGCAACTTCTCGATCATCAAAATATTCTTTTTCCGTACCTAAAATCTGGTAGTCCTCATGACCCTTTCCGGCAATTAAAACGAGATCGTTTTTTTCTGCTCGACTGATTGCATACTCAATAGCTTCTCGGCGATTTGTGATCGCTGCGTGTGAGGTCGAGGCAGGGATACCTTTCAGTATGTCCGCAATAATTTTTTCGGGCTCTTCCGTACGCGGATTGTCAGAAGTGATGACAGATAAATCGGCTTTTTCTGCCGCTACCCGGCCCATATTTCCCCTTTTCCCTTTGTCGCGATCACCACCACAACCAAAAACAACAATCACCTTCCCCTTGGTAAAAACTTTGGCTGCTGTGATAGCTTTGGAAAGCGCATCCTCGGTATGAGCATAATCAACTAACACAGAAAAATTCTGCCCTTTACTTACCGACTCAAATCTTCCAGGGATGGGTGGAATATTTCGGAAGGTGTCTTGGATCCTATCCAGCGACATGCCTTGAGCCCGTGCGTAAGCTGAAGCCGAGAGAAGGTTGTAAATATTATGTTCGCCGAGAAGGTTTGTTTGGATTTCGATAGATCCGCCGGGTGTTTTCAAATTGAAACGGCTTCCAGCGGCTGTTAGAGAAATATTTTCCGCAGAAAAATCTGCAGAACTATTTATTCCGGTTGAGATGACATTTTCCTTAAGCTCTACGGCAAATTCTTTTCCAGTAGGGTCATCGATATTTACGATAGGCGTTTTGACTTTATTCCTTCTGAAAAGCTCAGCCTTTGCGTTTTTATATTCTTCCATGGTGCTATGGAAATCGAGATGATCTCGGCTCAGGTTTGTAAAAATTCCAACATCAAAATTCATATCGCAAACACGTTTTTGCGAAAGGGCATGAGAAGATACTTCCAGAAAACAATCTGTAACCCCTGCATCCACCATTCGCCTGAAATTTAGGTTGAGGTCTAGAGATTCAGGCGTGGTCATAGCTGCTGGGATTTTTGTTTTCCCGAAATGGCAATCGATGGTTCCTATAACCCCTGTATCCCTGCCATCTGCTTTTGCCAGAGCCTCCAGAACATAAGTTAAAGTGGTTTTTCCATTCGTGCCGGTTATGCCTGTCAGGTTCAAATGCGAGGAAGGGTTCCCATAAAAGTTTGCGCTGGCTATTGCCAAAGATTTCCTGGAATCCGCAACCTTCAACAGAACGACCTCTTCTTCGCGGTTGATATGGAGCGAAGACAGGGATCCGAGAGAGGTTTCAGTGATAATGGCAACCGCGCCATTATTCAAAGCTTCTCTAATAAACGATCCGCCATCATGTTTTTCACCAGGAATAGCAACGAAAAGTCCATCTCGCTGGACTTTTCTGGAATCGTAAGCGATGCTTTCGATTTCGAGGTCACGGTTCCCTAGAGATTCTGTTATCTCAATTCCGGTGATCAAGTTTTTGAGGTTTTTCTTGGACATATTTTTTTCTATGGAAAAATCGTTTTCAGAAAACAAAAACCATTTTGTTGGTGCAGTCTGTTTCATTAGGCGCGATCAAGAATGAAAACACGTTCCTTACTCGAAGGAACATTTAAATAACGCAATGATTTTTTTGCAATCTCCCGAAAAACTGGGGCCGCCACAACACTTCCCCAATGCACTCCTTTAGGGTTGTCGATCATCACCAAAATTACCAGGCGCGGAGCATCTGCCGGAGCATATCCTATAAAAGAAGAAACGAACTCTGTCTTTGAGTAAGATTTGGTTTTCGCAATATACTTTTGTGCGGTACCTGTTTTCCCCGCCACATCAAATCCTTCTACTGCTGCATTTTTCCCTGTTCCTTCTTTAACAACGAACTTCAATATTTCCATCATTTGCTGACTTGTTTTTTTGGATATAACGCGTCGGATTTTTTTTGGTTTGACTTGCTTAACAATTTTTCCATCACGCATCAGGGCTTTAGTGATATGTGGTTCCATAAGCGTACCCCCATTGGCTATGGCACTCAATGCTGCTACCATTTGCAGGGGCGTAACTGCGATTTCATGCCCAAAAGATATGGAAGCCAAAGAGTAATCTGTCCAGCTTTCCCTTTTTCCCAATAGACCGGGAGATACTCCGGGAAGCCGCACGCCCGATTTTTCCCCAAAACCAAACTTTTGAATGTATTCGTAGAAAGAATTTTTGCCGAGTTTTTGCGCAATTTTTATCACACCAATATTGCTGGATTTGGCAATGATTTCCTTCATGGTGAGCAATCCGAACTTATGGTTTTCTGCTTCGCCAATTTTATTTTTACCAACCGTAAAACTTCCGTTTTCACAAAAGAATCTATCGTTCGGCTGAGCGATTCCTTTATCTATAGCTGCAGCGGCAACGATGGGTTTGAAAATAGACCCGGGCTCATATGAACTCACAACGGCGTTGTTTTTCCATGTTTCTCTGGGGAACGCGTTAAAGTTATTTGGATTGAATTGAGGAACGTTTGCCATGGCATATATTTCCCCAGAATGAGGATCCATGACCACAACCATTCCAGAGTCAGCCTTGTATTTATCCACCTGCTTCTTTAGATGATGTTCGGCGGTGAACTGAATCACCTCGTCCAACGTAAGCATTAAGTCGTAATTGCCGAGGCTGGAGCGAGAAAGATTGTTTAGGGCTTGAATATTCCTTCCCTTCCCATCCTGTTCTATGGATTGTGAATAGACCATCCCTTTCAGCTTTTCCTGGTAAGTATGCTCTATACCAGCTAAACCTAAATCGTCTGTTCCAACAAAACCAATGACATTGGCTGCAAGTTCGCGTTTTGGGTAAAACCTTTTTTGCTCTGAGCGAAAATTTACTCCCGAAAGAGCCGATTTTTTTAGATGCATTATTTCATCTGCGGGAGCTTTCCTTTTGATCCACGTAAATTGCTTTTTCGAAGAGACTTCTTTGTAGATATGGTCATAGTTTTGGTTCAAGGTCGATGCAAGAACTTTGGATGTGTATTTCCTGTCTCGCACCTCTTGAGGCACGACAAACACAGACTCTACTTCAAGGTTAGTGGCCAGCTCATTGCCATTGCGATCAAAAATAGTTCCGCGACCAAAATGCGTTTTCAAGGTTCCCTGCGATTGCTTTTCTGATTTCGCTAGCAGGGATTCGTGCTGAATAATTTGCAGGTCAGCGAGTCGGACTATCAGAGATATCGCGAAAAGTAGTAGGAGGCTGGATACGAAAATCAACCTCACCTTTACTACATTTCGAAAAGAATCTGATGCTGGTTTTTTGTTGTTTGCCATGGTTTTACTTTAAGAAAATTGTTACCACTTGTTCTTTTTTAGGCTCTACCATTCCGACCGCATCTTTTGCCAAAGCCTGAATGCGATACAAAGACTGTAAGCTTTCTTTTTCTAAACGCAGTAGATGATTTTCACTTAAAAGCTCTTCACGTTCTGCCTCAAGAGCCTGATAGTCATAAGACAGTTTCACCTTCCTCACATTCGGCCACACTAGCGCTAATGCCGCTAACATCATTAATACCGAGACCAGGAAAACCATTCGGAATCCTTTAGGCGTAATATGAAACCGGCCTTGAGCTAATTGACGAGCTTCATTAAACATAGACTCTTTCCGCAACCCTTAACTTTGCACTGACTGACCTCGGATTTAATGCAATTTCTTCCTCAGAGGAACAGAGTGGACGACGCGTTAAAATTTTCAAAGTCTGCTTATTTCCACAAATACAAATTGGAATTTTCGGATGACAGGTGCAGCCCCTCTCTTCTTTGCGAAAGAATGTTTTAACAATCCTGTCTTCTAACGAATGAAATGAGATCGCGACAATCCGCGCAGAAGATTCGAGTAGATTTATCGCATCATTTAAAACTGTTTCTATTTGCCCAAGCTCGTTGTTAACCGCAATGCGCAATGCCTGAAAAGTTTTTGTTGCAGGATGAATTCTTGAATGCTTTGGCGATCTAACAACGCGCGAAATTATTTCAGCGAAATGAGAGGTCGTGACAATAGGTTTCTCCGCTTGCTCCCTGCGAATGGCGCGGACAATTCTTTTCGCGAATCTTTCCTCACCGAAATTTTTTATAATGGATATCAATTCCACATCCTTTAGCTTCTCAAGAAGGCTTGCTGCTGTGGTTGTCTGTGAGCTGTCCATTCTCATGTCGAGCGGTCCATCATGTCGAATACTGAATCCACGTTCAGGCGTGTCTAGCTGGGGGGAGGAAACACCAAAGTCGAGCAGTAGACCATTGATTCTGGTAACGCCGGATTGCGCTGCAAGATCTCTCAAGTTTTCCAGTGAGCCGTGAGCAAACATTACTCTGCCCCGGAAAGGTTGAAGCCTATCCCGGGCTCTCTCAATGGCTGACAGGTCACGGTCTATGCCGAGCACTCTGGTTTTTGGCCCTGTATTTTTGAGGATGAATTCCGTATGTCCTCCATCCCCTAATGTGCCATCCACGACTACACCCTCCATGTGAATATTCAGATAATGAAGCACTTCATTTTTCATTATCGATTCGTGGTACGTTGGCATGATTTACTCGAGACGATCCGGAGTTATTAAATGTTGAAAAATTTTTGCCGGGAGTCTCGTTTTTTCACTCGCCTCCCTGCTTGTCCCATCTTTCGGGAGACCAGATTTCAAAAGTCTTAGACATTCCTACAAGCACAGCATCTCTGGTGAGCCCGGCAATGTCTCTTAAGTGAAGAGGCAATAGAATTTTTCCGGACTTCATTTCACATTCAGTTGCGCGTGAATAAAATTCTCGCAGACGTGTTCGATCTTCTTTGTCAAAAGCATTTAAGCTGCTTAACTTATTTTCATTTTCTGCCCATTCTTTATGGGGGAAAACAACTAGGAATGGTTCCATCGCACACACAACAAGTTGCGGACCAGACTGCTCCAATGTTCCACGAAATTTAGCGGGAACATTAAACCGGCCTTTGTCGTCCAGACTGATGTTGTTGGTACCTAAAAAACTACTCATTTGCTCTGCCTGCAGGTTTGATGGAAAGTGACATAAAGTTACATTTTGAGACACTTTAGAACACAATCCTATCATAACGCGACAAACTGTCAACATAAAATGAGACAAAAATGCGGATTATCAGAAGGCGCAAAATCGCATAAGTTTTTATTAAAACAGGGGTTTCTCGATACCGGATCAGGCTTGTCTGGATTTCCTGGGAAAATTCCCTTGTTTTTGAATGTGACACCTCCGGGATTTTTTTATCGCTGGGGTAGGGAAATTGGTTTTTAGGAGATAATTAGGGCTACAAAACAAATCAATTGAGTTTGTTCATTATATATAAGAGAAATTGAGTTTGTTCATTATATATAAGAGAACTGGAGCCTTTTTACAGGAAACCGTCAATACCTCGTTCGATTTCAATGGATTTGCTTTGACAAGTCCAAATTCCTGATGCTACTATGAAAATAAGCCTAAATGATTATGGATGTTATCTATTTCCAAAGGATTAGAACTGGTTATGAAGCAGAAAAAAGTCAGATTTTTAGTGGGAAGCTTGTTGATCGTAGGTGCGATCGGATATTTAATCACGATGGGGATCAGCAATACTTCGCAGTATTTTTTCACTGTTGATGAATTGCTCAGCCAGAAGGTTTCCTATGCCGGAGCTGGACTAAAGGTTAAGGGTAATGTTGTAGACGGTTCCATTGAAAGAGACCCTAATGATTATTTAGATGTGAAATTTTTAATTGAGGAGAATAAATCCTCATTGAAGGTAACCTATCAAGGGGTAACACCAGATATGTTTGCTGATGGTCGGGAAGTGGTTGTGGAAGGGACATTGGGAAGAGACGGTGTCTTTCATGCAAATACTTTGTTGACCAGTTGTCCTTCAAAGTATGAAGCAGAAAAAGA
>JAJDBA010000086.1 GCA_029261675.1 Nitrospinaceae bacterium | reverse complement strand
GGTATATTATTTTCCGCAATATAGCTGGTAGCCCCTAAAACTATTGGAAGTTTTTCAAAAATGGCCTTCACCTTTTCACTATACTTATTAAATTGCTTTTCAATTTCCAGGATTTCTTTTCTTGATGCTGGCGATTTAATTTTATCCAGGCCAAGTTCCTTATCACCATTCAAAAGACCCTTTATAATTAGGTTTGCGCTATTTATTTTTTCTGATCCCTCCAATAAATATTTTTCATCTCTATATCTGGAATAAAGAAATATGTTTTTAGTAATACCTTCAACAAGAGACCTTAACGTGCCTGCCGTTAGCATGGTTGCGGAATCTACGGTTTTACTCATATTCGCCAATGTAGAGTTAACAGCGGCATTGAGCTTTTCGTTATTGTTTACAACATGATCCAGACTATTATTTATTTCTGGCCAGGTTTGAATTATTAATTCAACATTAAAAATAAACGGTACCCAAATTTCCTGAACTTCATTAAAAGTATTTAATACGTTTTCTGTTTCCTTGGCATCCAGTTCAAGGTCTGCATCCCCTCCTTCAAGGCCATCAAGCACTTTAGAGAATTCTATTTTTACCTGATTAATTTCGGCAATTTTACTGTTATCGCCCAATTGCAGTTCCATTAAATTTTTGGATAACTGTTGCGTCAACATCCGTTGTTTTCCTGCAAGGTATATCAGGTCGGCATCATGTTTATGATTTTTATCCAGAGTAGAAACCGTATACAAAACGATCACCACCATGCTGGAAATTAAAAAGTAGGTTAAAAAATAAAGTTTCGCAGATATTCTCCAAAACCCCAATTTGAAACCGTGTGCTCTATTTTGTTCTGTGCCCGTGGACATGAACCGCTCCCTTTTAATTTAAAAAATTTAAAAACATAAACAAAATTATGAAATCAATTATGTGTTCCCTTGGAAAGTTCGCGAACATAATGGACTAACTTCCATATCTGATTATCTGAAAGGCTTCTATTCGGCAGACAACCCGTACGTCGAACTCCATTTTTTATAGTCCAGAAAATCTGGCCGTCTGAGACTTTTCGCATTGTTTTTTTGCACAAAAAATTTCGCGGTTTAGGTCGCAAAGACCAAGCCATTATTCCGAATCCGTTGCCATTTTTTCCATGGCATTTTTCGCATTGCATAACTGGAACATCAAAATGATACAACATCTCCCCTTCCTCAAGAATTTCAGGTGTAAGCTTGAGCGGATTCTTTGCAGAATAGATTTTCTCTGGAGCCAGTTTCGTTTTTCTGGGTTGTGGGCATTTCCCTTCACCGCTGATTTCGGGTCCCGCATAAAGGGAAGGGACGTGTAAGAATAGAGATAATAGCAGGAAGGGAAAAACCAAAGGTAAAAAACTTATGGTTTTCCAATTAAAATCGAAACTAATTGAAAGTCTCGTATTTCTTAAAATTTTCAATACATATGTCCCCGAGATAAAACAATAATGAAATTCCTATGATCGAAAATTTACTTTATGGGAAATGTCAATGTAACTTAATATCCAACAACTGTAAATATTTTTCTCCGATATGAAAATAAATTTCTTTTGATAAATATATAATAAAAAAATAAGGTCAAAAATTTCAAACAATATGCTGAAAATTGTATCTAATTATTATGGAATAACTTAGATTTACGGCTATCTTCTGGGAGATAATAATTAACCCACTTTAAAAACTAAAAAGGTCATATCATCAAAGGGCGTTGCATTGCCTGTGAAAGCATTAATAGAAAGTTCAAGGTTTTCCAATATTTTTTCGGCTGTATTATTTTTGGACTCAAGCAAAGCTGCCTGCAACCTTTTCATTCCATATTGCTCATTTTGCTCGTTAACAGGTTCCAGTCCTCCATCAGAATACAGCAAGGCAATATCTCCCGATTGCAGTTCGATTTCTTCTTGAGAGTACGAGGCATTTCCCTGTATCCCCAAAGGGATGCCTCCTGCCTTTCCTACTTCATGAAATTCTTTTTGATTTCTAAGAATGATCAACGAATGGTGCCCCGCGTTGCACAATTTGAGTTTTCGATTTTTAATATCTAATAATATAAAAACAGCGGTTGCAAACATGCCTCTTCGGGTACGATTTGAAAGAATATAATTTATCTGGGATATAACAGCGCTTGGATCAGAATTTATGAAAGAGACATATCTAAAATCACTCATTAATTTCGCCATATAAAGAGCCGCCGAAACTCCCTTTCCCGAAACATCTCCTAAAACCATTCCAAGTGTTTTCTCGTCTAGCAGGATAAAGTCAAAAAAATCACCTCCGACAAATTTTGCAGGAATGGTTTTTGCCGAAAATTGATAACCTTGAATATCCGGAGGTGCTTCCGGCAAAAAACCTTCTTGAACCAAGGTAGCCATCTTTACTTCATTTTCCATATGCTTTCTTTCGGCCGTAATTTTTTCCAACTGTTTTTCCGCGATTTTTATTTCTGTAATATCCTTGCCGTAAATGTTGATGTAACCTGATTCTGCAACAGGCATCAATTCAAAATTTAATATTCTCCCGCCATGATTAATTTCCAGAGTCTTACTTTCCTCACTTTGCATTGAATCCGTTATTGGCTCGTTAAACTCTGAAGGTAGTGTGCTTCCCACATTAAGATTCCAATCATTCAGATTCTTGGTAGCAGCAGAATTCGCGTATAAAACCTGGCCATTCTTTCCTACCCGAAATACAGGGTTAGGGTTTTCTCCCGGCAACTTCGAAATATACTCAATTTGCTGAATATGTAACTTAATTGACCGCTCCATATAATCAAATGATCGAGCTAATTTGCCTACTTCATCATTTGATTTAATTTTTGGAATTACTATATCCATATTTCCCTTTGCCATTTCTTCCGCGGCAATAGATAATTTTCGTATCGGCTTTGTTATGGAACGTGCAATAAATAAAATTACCAAAAAAAGTACAACCATCCCTGCAGCACCAAACAAACGTAAATCAATTCGAAGTCTATTGATCCCAGCAAGTAATTCTTCTTTGGGAAAAACCACACCCAGCGACCATCCATTCGATGGTAGAGGCGCATAAAAAAGCCAAGTATCTTTTCCTGTAATAAGATGTTTCATTGAAATAAAATCCGTTTCTCCTTTTGTCATCCTTTGCCATACTTTGAGAATATCTGGCCTATTAAACTTATCCGCCAAACTAAAGACAGTGCTGTTCATTACCAACTCTTTTTTCGGATGCATAATCATGGTTCCTTTTTTAGATAAGAGGAATGCATAACCCGTTTCAGCTACTTTTATTGAAGAAACCATTTCCTGTAACCATTCTAGAGAAATATCTGCAGTTACAATACCCATCAACTCTCTTCCATTTTCTCCATCACGGTAAAAAGGAACGGAATAGGTTGCCATGATGATATTTCCCCCACCTTCATCAAAGTAGGGTTCACTCCACATAGGTTCATTTTTTTCTTTAGGAATTTTGTACCAATCCCATAAAAAATATTTGTAGGATTCGTTTCCAATATAGGTAAATTTAATTTCGCTTTTGTTTTTGTAATAATAAGGCGCAAAGTAGAGGGAGTCGGCATCAAACATATAGGGCTCAAACGCAATGGTTGATCCATATATTTCAGGGTTTTTTTCGACTGTCTTTCGAAGGAGTAGCAACAAATCCTCTTTCGAATAGCTTGAATCATCAAGAGATAAGGCCATTTGTTGCGGAATTTTCTCTACAGATTTAATGATCGATTCGATTTTATTGAGAGTGGAGTGAGATAAATTTTCGGCAGAAACTCTCAAGTTGCCCTTGAATATGGAGCGTATTTTTTTTGAATTATGATTACCCACAATAAAAAAAAATACGACTGATATGGCAAGAATGCAAAATGTCAGTTTAAAAACGATTCCCTTATTTTTCATTTAGATGGCCCTATTTTTCTTGAAAGCATTACAAAAAGGATAGGATAATTTATCGCGATAAGCTTAGTATAATATAATCAAGTGTCCGTTCGTGTTTTTTAATAAATACTGTTATGAAAAAAACGAGTCTCATTTCCCTGCTCCCTCAAATTCTCTTAAGCCATAAAGAATGGTTTGAATCGAAAGGAAAAAAGGGAATTTTTGCAGACCTTAGCGAAGAAGACTTGAGAGAAGCAAATTTTAGCGGATGTGTTCTGGTGGAAGCCAATTTACAAGCTGCAGATTTATCGGGAGCTGACTTTACAGACGCCGACCTCCGAGGCGCAAATCTCCTGGAAGCACAACTCAAAAATACTCAACTTCAAAATGCCAATTTTGAAGAAACCGATTTAATGTGGGCAAATTTGCAAGGAGCCAATCTGAAAAACACCCGGCTCGATGGTGCTTACTTGCAGGGAGCAAACCTGAAGAATACTTGTGTCACCACATCACAAATCAAATGCGCCTATACAGATGAAGACACTCAACTTCCCGAGAGTATTGCAAGGCCATCCTAAATTCTGAACACGATGGAGCTCAAAAAAGTGTGCGGATTGGAGCTAAGCCGGAACGTCTTTATAAGTTTGAGGTGAACGCGCGGCCCACCATCTCTTATATAAATAAATAAGGCAAACCAAAATTGTTAACAGGGCGATGCTTAATCCTATTTTAAAAGAGAGTGGATCATACTCGAAACGCACCTGATGTTTTCCCGGTTCAATAGGAATAGCCCGAAATTTAAAATTTGCTCTTATAATTTCTATTTCTTCATTATCAATATAGGCTTTCCATCCCGGATAATAAGTATCACTCAGAAAAAGAAATTGGCGATGCGCTGTTTCAACCGCAATATTTATTTCGTTACTTTTATAAGAATTAATTTTTACGATCCCCTTACCTTTATCAATTAAGGCACCTTGCCTGCTACAATCAAAAGTAGCTGGATTTTTATCCACTAATATATATTTTGAAGGGTTAAATTGCTTGTCTTCTAATATACTCTTATATACCCCTTCATCCTTAGCAATCCTGCAATCTGGCACTAGAAAAGCACGAGGAAGAACAGCTTTATTTTCATAAATCTTTAAAGGCTCATAGGGCTCATATTTCTCCCCTATAATTGGACCTGCTAACAAATTTATATTTTCATAGACTAATTTAAAATTAGGTGACGTTATTTTTGGAATGGAGAGGACATACTTTACATTCATAAGGTTTAACAGGTTTGTGCTATCGAGGGCGGGACTCGTAGTTAACAGCTTATTAATCCTTGCTCCCCGGTTTAAAATTGTTACAACCTCTCCCAGGATCAAATAATTTCGTTTATTCCCTAATTGTCCTGTCAATAATTGCTCCTTCAGATGAGTTAGGTAATCCCAATTGGGGCTCTTTGCTCTAAAAATTTTTTGGGTCTCGTCGGTAGTATAAACTCTAAAAAAGGAGTCGTCTTTATTTATAAATTCTGCAGAGGGTCCCGGTTGATTTATCCTCTCCCACTTGACAGTTTTTGTCTGGTTGGTATTTGCAAAAAACAGGTCCAGAAGAAAAATACCGAGCATTAGCACGAGCACCCATTTTTTTTGAAACTTTGGCTTGGAATATAAAAATAAACATAAACAATAACAACTGGTAAAAGCTAAAAAGCGTTTGAGGTTAAAATGGTTTATTACAGCCAGACTAGTTTTTGAATTATTTAAAGGTATAGGAAAATTTTCTATGTAATAACCCAAAAAACCAAACCAAAGTATTGCTAAGAATCCTATAACCAATAAATATTTAATTATTTTGTTAGATCTTGCAGGTTGGGATTGCATTTCTTTCTTGAAGCAATCATATCCTAAGCCGGCAGTAAAAGATAAAATCAGCACCCCAAGTAAAATAAACTTGGCTGGAAACCGAAACTTATCGAAAAAAGGTAGGTATTCAAATAAGAACAAATGAAAAGGGGTGTGCTTACCCAGAGCTATACCCACGGAAACTAGAATTAAAAATAAAAATCCAAATACCCTCCGGTCCATTTTCTTAAAGAAAAATAAGGATAAAATAAAAGGGAAGCTTCCCATATAAATGGAATACACCCAATTCTGAAAATCCCAGTAATCCTTTTTGTTGATTGGAAATCCATAAAGGTCGGGAACAAAAAATTCAACCAAATCTTTTAGATGTAAAGACCAGAGTGTCGCGTCGGTGTAGGATAAACCACCCTCTCGAGTCGATAATTTTGCCAGTTCAAAAAATGGAAAAAGCTGGACAGAGGAAAGCCCGACCAACACCAGAAAAAAAATACTGTATGTAAATAATCTTCGTTTTATTGCAGGATAGGTTTCATCTTCTAAAAAAAATTTGGGCACTATTGTCAATAATAACGCGACCCCGAAAGTTAAATAGCAAACGCCCACCCCACCGCCCAAGAACATGAAGGTGCCTATCACGCCAGAATAAACTGCATAGTCCAAGCGATTATTCTTAATTGCAGCAAAATAAACCAATAAATATAAAGGAATCCAGGTTACCGAAAAAAGCGTGGATAAAAAACTATGAATCGAGGTCAAATAACCCGAAAACATGAAGGTTATTCCGGCAATTAGAGATGCCACTTGACTGGCCTTCATACCTCGCAACAACAGATAAGTGAACCAACCCGAAAGAATAAAGTGAAGTTCTATATTTAGATTGAAGGCCCAGTTGAAAGGCAGGAAAAAATAAAGAGCACTAAAAGGGTAGAGCACCATCGGTATCAGGGTTGCAAACAGAGGGTGTCCATTAAAAGAATAGGGGTTCCATAAAGGGAAGGTGAGGTTTTTTACCTCTTCTACCCAAAATTGTAGCGTAGGTATAAAAACGGGCAAGAGGTCCCGATCTGAAAAGATGGAACCTCTAATATCGCCAAAGTGAAAAACCGTAAGAATTGTGAACAAACCAATCGGCCACAACCATCGAATTTTTAGTAGAATAAGTTTCCTCGAAAACCAAAAATTGTTAAAAATTACTGGAGCCCACTCTAATAACCAGTGTTTCTTCAAGATTAGCTAGTGCGGAACCTGAATTGGCAAAATAGGTAAAAGCATATTAAAACAAACAGGCTCTATCCATTGAGGTAAAGCCTGAATATTTTTAATTTAAAAGTTATTCAACCAAAAATTAAATTTCAGTAGTCAAACCTGGACCTTAAATCACGTTTGAAAAACTAAGGATGAAACACTAAGGGACTTCCGTAATAGTGCCTGCAGTATTTCCGGCTCTGGCGCCATAAGTCCAACTGTAAGTGTTAGAATTGATGGTTGCTGTAATTGAAGTAGCACTAGCTGCCGCAACTGTGACTCCCTGGGTAGCCACCTGCGCAGCAACGGTTGTGGAATTATAATCAGAAGTATTATTAATCAAATATTGGGCATGCAGCATTGTAACAGCTCCCTGCAAGGCACCTGTTACACCATCTCTAACAGATTCTTCAGCACTGGTGCTTAAATCAATAAATCTGGGAATGGCTGTTGCCGCCAGAATACCCAAAATAACGATTACCATGACCAACTCGATGAGCGTAAAACCCTTTTCATTTTTCAAACGATTTTTCATTCTTGCATCTCCTTTTATTTCAATCAGCTTGTAATAAATTATAGCTAAATTACTGAAAAATCAAGCATTATATAAACATCTATCTATATTAATGCAAGAGTGCTGCCTAAATTATGTGTAATGAATATTTTTTTTGAAAGGGATATCAAGGACTCGATATGAAGGGGAAAAACAAGATTTTTGGATTAAGAATTTTTATAACTTTTTGTGAGCATAAGATTATCGGAAATCAGCAAAGCGGGCAACACGTTAAGTATGGGTAACCTCTTACCCAATTTGTAAAGCACCGTTCTCAAAGAAAGACATTTGTATAAGCCGTCATTGCGAACGTAGTGAAGCAATCCAAATTCTACAACAACTTATATTTACAAAATGATACATTGCCAGAGTGTTTTTAATTAAGAGTTTTTATCAGGTCTGGATCGCCGTGCCGTTATGCAAAGGTCTCTATCTAAAGAGGTAACAAACATTATTGTTCCCCCTCATCCTAACCTTCTCCCTCCAGGGGAGAAGGAATTTTTTACTCTCTCCGCGAAAGAGAAAACAAACCTTATAAGGTACAAGAATGGCTAAATCATCAACGCAAAGCCAACAGATAAAACCCGCATTAATTTTATGGCTCGATGATTCTACTTAAATCTCTCCCCTTCCGGGAAAGGAATGAGGTGAGGGGAACTAAAAAATACCTCAAATCAGCATCGCACCTAAAAGAACCATCAGGTAAGTAGAACCAAAAAATAAAACCAAACCTATGATGGTGTGATATTTCATCACCCAATCATCAACAGCCGTATAAACGGTATCGGCTTCCTCCTTAATGGACTCGGTAGAATAATGCGTATCCAGCTTATTGCTAAAACGTTGGAAAGCACCCGGGTTTATCAGGAAGGCCAGGCAAGCTAGCATCCCAGCTCCCGAGGTGAAGATGAGAAACCAGTGAATGGATACAATTAGTATTTCAATGAGTGCCTGAGACGACTTTGTGGAGGGCTGAATGACCAAGGCAATGAATTGATTGGCATCAAAATCTTTTATAAGGTATTTGAAGGTAATGCCCGCACCGACTAGAAACAGGCTACCTATCCACCAGCGGTTCTTTAGTATCCATTCATTGGTGTTGATATGCTTGTCTACTGCAGAGTCGACTTTTTCAGTAGAAAACCAGGAGTTGAATTTAGCGTTAACCTTCAAGGCCTGTTGAGGTTTGAACAAAATCAATGCGCTGTAAATAAGCGCGCCAACCACTAGCAGAAAGGCAAATTTAAGCCCCGAATCCATCAATATTTCGTAGACCACTTCCATGGTTTATTCCCTCAAAGCTACGTTAAAGTTAAAAACTATCGTATTCTATTATCTGCCGGGTAATTCTCTTATTTGCTGGCCTTCGATAACCTCGCCCCGCTCAACTTTTTCCCGGTCCTGTTTTTGTTTTAATGGACTGGTTCTTTCAATCTCTTTTTTGCCAATCACTCCATTCGCTGAATTATAAGTCCATTTCACTAAGGTACCGTCTTTTCTCTGGTGATAAATAACGCCCGATGACGAATTTGCTGAGGAAGCACCTTGGATCACAAAACCGTCCTCTCCTATGGGTGGATTTGATGCGCTCGCCCCTTGCACAAAAACCCAAGTATCATTGGTATTTACATTGCCAAGAGGTTTATTGTTTTGCCGACGATCATAACCGTAAGGAACATTGTTCAAATTATCGAATGGGTTATCGGCAAATTCAGGGGTAGCGCCTAAAATCAAATCCGTGCTGTAATTATTGATCAAATTGGCACGCATTGTTTCAATACTCGCATCTTCGGCAGCTATTTCTGCTTCCTGCGCCGCAGTGATCATTTTTTGCGCCGCGATAGAAGTCAAAATTCCAATTATGACGACCACCATGATGAGCTCGATCAACGTGAACCCAGACTCACTCCGCAAGCAACTAAACGATGTTCTCTTTGGCCTCATATTATGCCGGAGGGTTCTAAAAAAATCATTGGGTCTTTAACCTCTTTTGCGCTTCCACAGGTTCGCCGCGTTTGACTTTTTCCTGATCCTGCTCTTGTTTTAATGGACTGATTTTATCAACCATTAATCTACCGATCACCCCATTAGCCGAATCATAAGGCCATTTGACTACCGTACTGTCTTTTCTCTGGTGATAAATAAACCCTGTGACTGAGAAATTGGTCAAGGTGGTTCCTGCTTGTTCAGCTGTTACTCTCGCCTCATTTTGCGTTCCCTGTATAAAAACCCAGGTCGCGTCGGTTGCTTCTTTTCCAGTCGGTTTAGTATTGCTTCTACGATTATACCCAGCGGGAACTTTACTCAAATTTTGGAACGGGTCAATGGGGAATTGAGCAGCAGCACCTTGAATCAAGCTGTTGCCATAATTGTTAACCAGGTTTGATCGCATATTTTCAATGGTCGCTTCCTCTGCGGTGACTTCTGCTTCGTCCGTTGCTGTAATCATTTTTTGTGCTGCTACGGAGGCCAAGATACCGATTATGACGATCACCATAATCATCTCTATTAAAGTAAACCCTGACTCACCTTGCGTATTAAACAATTCTTTTTTTTGCTTCATCACGTTTCGCATATTTAATGTTTACTCGCCATTTTAGACATATCCCACATGGGTACGAAGATAGCAAGTGCGAGAAATAATACCATTGCCGCCATGAACAACAATAAAATAGGTTCTATCATGGAAGAAAGGTTTTTAACTGCATTATCAACTTCACTATCGTAATAGTCGGCGACTTTGGTCAGCATTTCATCGAGGGAACCTGAGTCTTCACCCGCTGAAATCATTTGAATGACGAGAGGAGGAATAAACCCGCTCCTCTTCAAAGGTACGGCAAGCCCTGTACCCTCTTGCACACTGTCTTTAAGGCCGAGAATAATTCCCGAAATGACAACGTTGTCGACCACCTTACCCGTTACAGTCAAAATTTCCAGAATCGATACACCTCCGGATTGCAACGTGCCAAACACGCGGGCGAATTTTGCCATGGACGAGCGCAAGACAATGGGACCCAGTATGGGAACCTTGAGCATAAAATAGTCCCATTGATAACGCCCCTTCTCTGTTGCTGTGTATTTTTTAAAAATAATGATGGTGAGGATAACGCCTCCTAATAACAAATACCAGTAATCAAAAAATATTTTATTGGCCCCGATAAGAATTTTTGTTGCCAACGGCAGTTCTAGTTTTGCTTTTTCGAACATATTTACGAATACCGGCACTACCTTCCACATCAAAATACATATAGCAAGAGCCATAGCGGAAAGAACCATTTTAGGGTATTTCATAGCCCCTTTGACCTTGGCATCGGTGTCGGCCTGCTTCTCCAGCAAATCTGCAAGACGAGCTAATAGTTCATCCATAACACCACCGGACTCGCCTGCTTCTATCATGCTGACATACAGTTCGGAAAAAATCGCAGGGTGCTTTTCCATCGCTTCGGACATGGAATTACCGCCTTCTATATCCAAGCGAATCTGTTTCACGGTACGCCTGAACTTCGGTGAGTCGACCTGTTCTTCCATCGCAACGAGGATTCCCAATATAGGAATACCAGCGTTGAACAGAGTGGACAACTGGCGTGTGAACAAAACCAGTTCCTGCGGTTTGATTTTCTGAAATCGCTCTAACGGGTCGATTTTTTCTTCGGTATCGACTTCAGCCGTTTCGGTAGACTTTATTTTGATAGGGAAATGCCCCATGCGGCCCAGTTCCTGCCCCACAGTATCGGCATCCGGCGCATCCATGTTTCCTGCGACCAACGCACCCATCCGGTCTCTGGCTTTGTATTCAAATAGCGGCATAGATATTTTTTTAGCGGCTCATGTATTTCAAAGAGCTTTGTATATTTATCGAAAAAAAAACGCGATGCTTCGACAAGCTCAGCATGACACCAACGGCGGGTTGTTAGATGTCACCCTGAGTTCATCGAAGGGTCTAGAGTTATGTAAAGCTCACTCAATTCCATATTTCTTCATTTTATTATGCAAACTTTTGCGGCTTATTCCCAAGCGATCGGCTGTTTCTTGTCGCTTCCAGTTTTCTTCTTGCAAAGCTTCCAGAATCAGTTTTTCTTCTGCTCCTGAAACCAGGGCTTCGAGTTTGTTCTGCAATCCGGGACCCACAGGAACTTGTTGTTGGCCACCCTCTGCAAGATTCGGGTAAACTTCCAATAGCTCCTTATTTTCCATTATCTTACCATAAGACAGAACCAAACACCGTTGAATAACATTCTCCAGTTCTCTCACATTACCTGGCCAAGAATAATGCAATAACGATTCCATTCCTTCTTTGGAAAACGCTTCTAACTCTTTTTTAAACTTTTTCCTATAAATATCCAAAAAGTGGTTCACCAATAGAGGAATATCTTCCTTACGTTCTCTAAGCGGGGGCAAAACAACCGAAACAACATTCAGGCGATAAAACAAATCTTCACGAAAATCGCCATCGGCTACGGCTTTTTCCAGATCTTTATGTGTGGCGGCGATCAACCGAAATTCAACGGGGATGCTTTCCTCGCCACCCACTCTTTCCAGTTCGCTTTCCTGAATCACCCGCAGAATTTTCATTTGTGTGACCAGCGGCATATCGCCTATCTCATCAAGGAATAAAGTTCCGTGATTGGCCAGTTCAAATTTTCCACGTTTTTGTTTATGGGCTCCGGTAAACGCACCTTTTTCATAACCAAAGAATTCTGCCTCCATCAACTCCTGAGGAATAGCGGCACAATTTACTTTTACAAACGGCCCCGAATATCTTTGGCTATGAGAAAACAATGCCTGCGCTACCAGTTCCTTTCCGGTACCACTTTCACCTTGTATCAACACCGAGACATCGCTGTCAGCAACCTTGCGAACCCGTTCGATGACATCGCTAATCGCCTGACTCTGACCTAAAATATGATCGAACCCGACGCTTTCTCGTAATCGACTGACTTCTTTTTGCATAAAGGCGCGTTCCAGTCCACGCCGGATGACCACTCTGAACTCGCTGATATCGAGAGGTTTATTGAAATAATCAAACACTCCTTGTTCCATAGCTTCAACAGCAAGATCTTTATTGCCAAACGCGGTGATCAAAATCACCACCTGCTCTGATGCCTTTTCTTTGAGTTGGGCGAATGTTTCCATTCCATTCATTTTCGGTAGGTTGTAATCCAAAAGAATCAGATCAAAAGATTCTTTTTCAACTTCTTTGAGTGCCTGCTCTCCGCTTTCGACGGAGTGAAAACTGTAGCCCTCTTTCTGCAAAGCTTCTGATAGGAAAAATCGCATTCCCTCATCATCTTCGACAATTAATATTTTTCCGGGTTTTTTTGTAGCAGCGAGTTCAGGCTTCATGAGTAGATTCAGTTAATGTTTTTTTCACCTTAGGTTTTTTAACTAAAGGCAATTCAATATTAAACTCTGTGAACTCGGCTGAGCGTTCGTGTATCAAGGTTCCGCCGTGTAAAGAAATGATTTGGTGGGTAATTGGGAGCCCCAGACCCGTACCCTCTTTTTTAGTAGTAAAAAATGGATCGAACAGAACCGAAACAATAGAGGGATCGATTGGATTACCCGTATTTTTTACTCGAACAAAGATAACCCCATCTCCTTTAGTCAGATTAAAGGAAGTTATCAATCTAATTTCTCCACTCTCATTTACCGCCTGAACTGCGTTCAATAACAAATTTAAAAATGCCTGAGTCAGTTTTTCGCCATCTCCCCAAAATTCTGGCAAGCGAGGGTCTAGCACCTGCATAACCCTCACGTTTTTTTTATTAATATTTAATTGTAGAAGATCCAAAGACTGCTCCAGCAAGTCATTGATTTTGCAAAAATGAAATTCATTTTGGGCAGGCTGTGAAAAATGAAGCAGGCTCGTCACTACACCGTTGATACGATCAATTTCTCGAATCATGGTTTTTGTGTAAGACTGTGCCCGCCCACCATCTTTAAACTCTTCGCCAAGCAACTGCGTTAGCCCTTTGATAGATCCTAAAGGATTCCTGATTTCATGGGCCAACCCTGCCGCCATTCCGCCTAATGCGGCAAGCTTATCAGCGCGCTGCATTTTTTCCGTTATCTCATTTGCGCGCGTAAGGTCTTTTAAAGTTATGGCCATTCCAACAAAATTATCATTCTTATCTTGTAACAAAGAAGTAGAAAGTGAAAGCGTTGCATCCTTTCCATTTTTTAAGCTTGCCTCAAATTCCCTTGCCGCGAATTCTTTTTGGCTCTTGACCCCTTCCTTAATCCATGTGCCCATGACCGGGTCTATGTTTAAACAATCAAACAAAGTTTCATAGACTTGTCCGACCAAGTCTTCTGATTCGCATTCCAAAATATTTAATGCTCCACGGTTGGCAGAAATAATCTTTCCTTCGGTATTTAGTAGAATCCATCCTCCGGCCATATTGTCTACAAAATATTCATCTAACGAAGAAACCATCAAGTTAAAATCTTTCCCGATAATTTCCAACTCGTCCAATCCTTGCACATCCAAACGAGAACTGAAATCTCCTTCTGCCATTTTGCGAGCTCGATCCAGAATTTTTCTGAGCGGATTCAAAATAGCAAAGACAATACCAACCCCAGCAATACCTCCCAAAAGGGTGAAGATAAGCACTTCAAACCTTGTCCACACTAAAAGCCGACTTACCTCGGTATTAATAGTTGGTGAAAAGGAGGAAATTTGATTGCTTTCAAGAAATTGCTCCAAAAGAACCAGACCGATGAAGCCTGAGGCAAAAGCTATGAGAGCAACAACAAGAGGAACGATAAAATAAAGACTGACAGGAAGTCTTTTTTTAAAAAGAAAATAAAACCAACGGTTATTTGTGTCCGGACTTTGGGCCATAAAATACCATCGATTCTCAGGTTAAGACCTTAAAAATTTCAGGGCACCCGGTATGAGAAAGGAAAAAGTTAGTTTTCTAAATCAGCGAAGGTCACACGGTTGACTTCATCCACTGTCGTCAATCCAGATAAAACTTTTGCAATAGCATCCTCGCGAAGCGATTTCATATCTTGAGTTTCTACAGCCTTTTTTCGAATGGTCATAGGTGCTGCTTTTTTAAGAACCAATTCACGAACATCATCCGTAATAACCAATATCTCAAATATTCCCATTCGGCCAGCATAACCACTTTTTTTACATGCCTTGCAACCTTGGCCGCGATAAAGAGTCACAGGTTGCCGATCTCCTCTGGGAAACAAAACTTGTAGCTCTTTTTCCGTAGGTTCATGTTGCACCTTACACTGAGTGCAAATTTTCCTAACCAACCGTTGCGCCAACACTCCGACAATCGAGGACGCTAAAAGGAAAGGTTCGATTTTCAAATCTGAAAGACGAGAAAGTGCGCCAGGGGTATCATTGGTATGCAAAGTGCTCAACACCAAATGACCCGTCAACGCTGCTTGAATAGCGATCTCAGCTGTTTCCGTATCTCGGATTTCACCCACCATGATAATATCTGGATCTTGGCGCATCAAAGAACGAAGTCCCGTGGCAAAAGTAATATTGGCTTTCGGGTTTACTTGCGTCTGGCGAATACCGTCCAACCTGTATTCCACCGGATCTTCAATGGTCTTTATATTTCTTGTCGGCGAGTTAAGTTTAGCAAGAGAACCGTAAAGCGTCGTGGTTTTACCACTACCTGTCGGCCCCGTCACCAAAATAACGCCATAAGGTTTATCCAAAAGGTCGTGATACTTTTCCAAACTACGACCTATAAGACCAGAACCCTGAAGGTCGACAAGCAGCTTAGATTTATCGAGAATACGCAAAACCATATTCTCGCCATAGATAGTAGGACACGTGGAAACACGCAGCTCGATTTCTTTCGGACCCAGCCGGGCAGAGAACCCACCATCTTGCGGTGCTCGCGTTTCGGCGATATCCATTTTAGCGAGAACCTTAATGCGCGATATTAAAGCCGACTCCACCGACTTCGGTGGTTTCGTTGCTTCAAACAAAACTCCGTCAATGCGATAACGAATGCTCAGCGAGTCTTCTGTGGGTTCAATATGAATATCACTGGCACCATCGTCCAATGCCTGCTTGAGGATCATTTCTACAAGTTTGGCCACCGGCGCTTCGGTAGCATCGATTGTGGCCGGGCCGGCATCGCCAGATATAAAAGCTGCAGCCTCCTCTTTCTTCTCTTCCTGAATGCCGAGACTTTTTACTGCCGCTTTAATTGAAGCCGCAACCCCATACTGTTCCTGAATTGCTCGTTCAATATCTGATTCTGCAGCTAATACCGTAATCACATCCATTCCCGATTGAATCGTTACTTCATCAACCGCAAAAATATTTAGCGGATCCGTCATGGCTAACTTCAATGAACCATTTTCAATATCTATGGGAATCACTTTATGTTTTCGCGCTACGCTTTCTTGAACCTTGCGAATAGCTTCCTGCGAAATTTTGATCCCCTGCATATCCAGATATGGAATTTTTAACTGGCTCGCCAAACTGGTCAGAAATTTTTCTTCGGTGACAAAACCCAGCTCAACGAGAGCTCGTCCTAATGGAATTTTTTTAGCCTGCTGCTTTGCTAAAGCCTGGTTTAACTGATCAGAGCTAATTGCTCCCGCTTGAACCAGAACATCTCCCAGTTTTAATTTTTGACGGATCGCCATAACCCACTCCTGCTAGAGACCTGATTAAAAAATTGCAAGCTCATATGGTACACCGAAAAAGCTAGAAATTAAACCAACGGGTTACTCAAAACACTAATATTTGCACAACTGTAACGATAAAAAACAACGTACAACAATAACTTCGATCCTTATCGGGTTCCTATTTTATTTCTCCCACATTTCCTGGATAAACGAATTGGTGCGATGTACCAGATGGCAATGTTTGCATCCTGTTTTGCCGAGTAATCCGATGTTCTTCCAAAATTTTCCAGGATTGGGTTTTTCAGAATTGAGTTCCTGACTTAGCCCGGCAAATGCGGTGTCTGCATCTTTACCCACATAAAAACGTTTTACATCCTGAGTCGCATGACATTTTGAGCAGGTCGACTTCAGCTCCAGGTATCGCGATTTGAAAACCTTTAATGCCTTTGCAGCGCGACCATACTGGCCTTCACCAAAATTTACGGTAACTCCTTTAAAGGAAGAAGAAATGCTACCCATATAATCGTCAAACTCAATCTCTTTCTCACTGATGGGATCGGTAACTTTGATTTTATGAAAACTGGGCCAGTGGAATTTAGCCCAAACCGATACTTCCTGCTCAGCATGGCACTTGCCACAAGTTTTACCTAGTCCACCTGAAGCTTTACCAGCCTGGGCAATATCATGAGTTTTTGCGGCAGCTGCAAAAGCTTCCGCAGCTTTGATATCAAAATAATCTTCCCACTCCGGCACCATCTCGGAAGTCTTTTTGTATTCTTCCACCAACTTGTCAGCGTGCATATCAACGTTTTCAAAATCTTTTTCTTTAAGGTTCACAAAAACGCCGCCAAAATGAGTGCTCATCTTATGCATTTGCTGAATCCATTTCGGTTGCTTGCTTTCTGGCGGATAATATTTGCTCAAAGATTTAGGTGGCTCTTTGACAACCATGTCTTTGGCGTGGACTGGGAGGATTCCAATAAAAATAAATGCTGCAATAATTAAAAGAAATCGTAGTAATCTCATTCTGTCTCTCCTTCTATATTTAAATAAAAATTTATTTTTATCGGCTCACCGTCTCGGCGCGCACTGTTGTTTTTTCTTTTGACCATGCAGGTTGGTATTTTAATTCAACCTCCGCTTTTAATATTTTATCAAACAGTCTGTATCGATATTGTATCTTTCTATTATACGGTAATGCCGTCTCCTGTTGAGGGGCAATGATTTCTTTGGCGTTGTCGACTTCTTCTCCCGCTTCATTAAAAAACTTTATGTAGAGATAAAGCCTAGGGTCGCCATTATCAGCTGTTGGTACAAAATGCGGTATGGTTTTGTTCTTAAGACTGATTAGAAAAAAGTTTTCTTCCCAACCCGATTCCATAATCACATCGTTTTCTTTAATTTCACCATGCAGGAAACGGTGATCGCCCACCCATCTTTTTTTATGCAATAAATTGAATCCTGCTTTCTGCGTCAAGCGGCCTTTCTTGCGCGGCATATGACAATCCTGACAGGTGTCTTCCACTTTGGTCGCTTCCCACTCCTTGAAAGTTTTCTGATGGCAAGAACCGCAAATATTGGAGCGCACATAGTCTGGATTGCGAAAAGTAGGGTGAGGTGGAGCTAGCAAGTCATACGGACCTTGCATTTTATTATCTATAAAATGACAGGAAACGCAGTAGATGCCTTCATCACGGAGGTCTAACCGTGGACTGGGTTTTTCACCTCGCACGGATTTAGGAATGTGGCAAGGAAGACATTTTTCTTTGGTGCGGTTTTCCGAGGCTTCTATAAAATTTTCACTGGTCCACGATATGGAATGGCGACTGTCTTTCCAAGCTTCATAAATTGCCTTGTGACACTCGGAACATTTTTTTGCAGGGGGTCTTTTTAAAATTTCTGGATCACGTGCCAATTCCAGTACTTGTTCAGGAATCCATTCAAAGCGTTCGTTAACTAGGAAATAGAGCATTGCAAAACCAGCAACACCTATCAATCCTAAACCTTTTATAAGATCAAAAATACGGGGCGATCGTTTCATAAATTCAGAAGCCCACTTCCGTGGGAGAAAAAAACGAACTTATAGTAAAAAGCTTAACAGATATTGATCTGCTTTATGGGAATAGACCTATTGCCTCCGGCGTCACGCCGGAAATTGTTTGAGGAAACGGAGATCGTTTTCGAAGAACAGGCGGATGTCGTTGATGCCGAATTTCAACATTGCAATGCGTTCGATACCGAGACCAAAAGCAAACCCGGTCCACTTTTCAGAATCGTAACCGACAGACTTGAACACGGCGGGATCGACCATCCCCGCACCCAAAATTTCCAACCAACCTGTTTGTGAACAGACACGGCACCCCTTACCGCTACACATCACACATTGGATATCGACTTCAGCGCTGGGGCAAGTGAACGGAAAAAAGCTGGGCCGGAATCGTATTTTTGTGTCTTTACCAAAAACCTCTTGCAGGAAAATATTCATAATGCCTTTTAGATGACTGAACGAAACACCTTCATCAACCATCAATCCTTCAATCTGATGAAACATCGGCGTGTGCGAGACATCGGAATCGCAGCGATAAACTTTTCCTGGAGCAATGATGCGTAATGGCGGCTCACGGTTTTCCATGGTGTGAATTTGAACCGGAGATGTGTGGGTGCGCAAAACCGTTTCTTCTTCGATGTAGAATGTGTCTTGCATATCCCTCGCCGGGTGGTCTTTGGGAATGTTTAGAGCTTCAAAATTATAATAATCGGTTTCAATTTCCGGCCCCTCTTCTACCTGAAATCCTAACCCGAAAAAAATAGAAGTGATTTCTTCCATAACCTGAGTGATGGGATGCAACGTTCCCGTCAGCTCTTTTCTTCCCGGTAAAGTTGTATCGAAAGTATCTTCAGAATTTTTGGAGGATTTGGTACCGAGACAAGCGCCCTTGCTGTTTATTTTATTTTCAACATGTTGCTTCAGCAAATTGATATCTTTGCCAAGCTTGGGCTTTTCTTCGGGAGAAGCGTTGCGCAAGTCTTTCATCAGACCCTGCAACGAACCCTTCTTACCAAGAAAATCTATTCGTATTTGTTCGAGTTGTTTGGTATCGGCGGCGGAGTCCAAGCGGGAATCGAAATCCTGCCGGAGTTTATTAATGATTTCAATCATTCGGATTTCCGACCAGCACCCCTTTGAAAGGGGTCTGTTTTAATGCCCGGTGCATTTTTCAAATATCAAGCAAGTTGCGCGCGGGCTGTCTCGGTCAGGGACTTGAAGGTTTCCTGATTATTAATGGCGAGGTCAGACAGCATTTTTCGATCCACTTGGATGTCGGCTTTTTTCAAACCATACATGAACTGGCTGTAATTCATTCCTTCCGCTCTTACCGCAGCGTTGATACGAGCAATCCAAAGTCGTCGAAATTCACGCTTGCGATTTTTACGATCACGGTAGGCATAACACAGACCATGTTCAACAGCTTCTCGGGCTTTACGGAATGCGGTGCTACGTACACTCCGATAGCCTTTGGCCATCTTTAATATTTTTTTTCGTCTTTTTCGGGAAACAGTCCCGTTTACTGCTCGTGGCATCTTAAAATTCTCCTGTGTTCATCGTAACCACCCAACTCTCTTCCAAGAAAGCTGCGCCCCTCGCCAGCATAATGCTGGGTTAATTTTCAAAACTATTTTCGACTTGCAACCAGCACTTGGGTTTTAATAGTCTCATCAAATTACCTCTCCCGTTAGGGAGTTAGTAAGGTATTAATACTTTAATGCGTTTCGCATCGCTCTGCGCCATGATACTGGATTTACGCAAATTTCTTTTTCGCTTTGTTGTTTTGGTCGTCAAAATATGGCTGGTGAAAGCGCTATTTTTACGAATTTTACCGCTGCCTGTTCTTTTGAACCTCTTGGCAGCCCCACTGTTTGATTTCATTTTTGGCATTATTAACTCTCGTTATTTGGCACCACAGCTTCGGTGCTGGATTCTTCCGATGCTTTCTGGGTTTCAGGAGCATCCGTTTTTTCTTCGGTTTTAACTTCGGCTTTGTCGTCTGCCGCTACTGCTGGCTTGGGGTTTTTTGTCGAACTCCCCTTTTTCGACTTAAAAGATTTAGGGGCCAGTATCATAACCAGTGTACGGCCTTCCTGCTTTGCTGTTTGTTCAATAACAGCTATATCTTCTGTTTGCTCGGCAACCCGCTCTAAAACTTTCTGCCCGAACTCACGGTGAACAATTTCTCGTCCTTTAAAGAAAATAACAACTTTCGCCTTATCGCCATTTTCGAGAAATCGTTGCACATGTTTCAACTTGAAATCGAAGTCATGTTGATCGGTGTTAGGCCGAAACTTAACTTCTTTAACATGAACAATTTTCTGATTCTTTTTAGCCTCGTGTGCCTTTTTGCTGGCCTTGTACTTATGCTTACCGTAATCCATGATACGGCAAACGGGCGGATTGGAATTAGCAGCTACTTCTACGAGGTCCATACCCCGATCCTCCGCTATACTGAGGGCTTCTTCCGTGGGTATGGTGCCCAAGTGTTCTCCATCGTCATCGATGACAGACACTTCCTTTACCCGGATCATTTTATTAATGCGCTGTTTCTTGTTAATTTAAAACTTCCCTAT
>JAJDBA010000085.1 GCA_029261675.1 Nitrospinaceae bacterium | reverse complement strand
ATGTACATCATGTCTGACCGTGAGTCTATGTTTATGCTGGTTCAAGGTCTACTGGTTGGAACGATGTTCAGTGCCAGTAATATCTACATGTGGGTCAGTATGAAACGTATTGAAAATGCCGAACGTTTCTTCCCAGCAATGAAATTTGGTTTTGTCCTTATTATCATAGCAGCCACTATCTGGTTTACCCCAAGGCGTTTCTTCGCGACTATGATGCCTGAACCGGGAATGGATTCCAGTATGGTTCTACCTGACAATCTTGCCTTTCTGGCCTTAATGGTTTCGAAAAATACGGCGGCATTTTGTCTGGTAACGGTAACTTTCATCAACTACATTTTTTATACGATTGCGACAAAAACAGGAAAAGTGGCTTATGGAAAGATCAATCCACTTGGGCCTTACGTGCTTATCTTCCTTGGGTTCGCAGACATCTGGTTGATGAGCTGGATGGGAACCATTCGAGAATTGTCGCGAATGAACTGGCATATCTATAAAGTATTCAAAGATGTGACACCGGAAAAATTTGCACCAACGTTGGCAGAGTCAGGATTCCATGTGACCACGATTGTCTGGACGTTCTTTGTTTTGATGACGGCTATCATATGGATTGGAATTAAATATCCAAAAACCAAGAAAAAAGAAACGCAGCCAGTAGCAGCGCCTCAAATGGCTGAATAAGGGAGTGGATTTTAAATGAACATTGATGTGGTCATTATTGGTCTGATATTAATACTTAGTGCACTCTATGCACTCTTTAATATTTTTGGAGTTTTGGGCCTAGGTTGTGGAATAGCATTGATTGTCACCTACTTCGTCCTGCTCAAGTTAAAGCCACAAAAACCTAAAGAAAAAACCGCTTTCCAGAACGTAAAGTTCAAAATTCCTTTCATAATAATTCTTGGCGCAATAATTTGGGTGGTTGCAGGTAAATTTAATTTCCCCATTTGGTGGCAAATTGAATTTGTCGCTTTTGCCTTGGTAGGATTTTGTTTTTTCACTCTTCTCGACTGGAAAACGTTAACAGTAGAAAAATCTGCTTCCACTTGGGTAATGCGTTTATTGGCGACTTATGCACTGGCTTCTGGAATATTTATAACCGCAACAGCACAACTACCCCAGTTTGACCCTGAATTTGAGTTAGCAAAGCTTAACAAACCCCCTCTAGTTTTAGGGGACGCAGCTGGTCCTGAGGTAATCGCTGCAGGAAGAGAAGTCTTTGAGAACAACAAATGTTTTAACTGTCACAAGGTGTTCTGGGAAGGTAACTCAGATCGTGGCCCGAATTTAGGCACAAAACAAATAGGGTTATTCTCAACAGACTATATCAAAGAGCAAATAGTAGACCCTAGAAAGAAACAGTCTCCTGGTTTTGATGATCCAAAATCAATCAAGGCCATGCCTACTTATTACGCAGATGATTTAAGTGAAGATGAGCTGTCCGCTTTGACCTCCTATTTAAAGACACTTCGAGATCCTACAAATATGCCGGTTGAGGGCAAGTTTGGTGAACAATGGACTTGGTGGGATGACCCAGAGGTAATAGCTGAGGGTCAACAAGTATTTGAGGGCACACACCCCGCTACTGAAGGACTCAATTGCGCAGTCTGTCATGGGAAAGATGGTATTCCCATGATGACAGGCGCCCTTGACTTCAGAAATGAAAATAACCCTGATACAGACAAGATGCCCGATCATGTGGATGGCCTTCTTAAAGATTGGCCCGATGGCCTTTGGTATAAAAGGGTAACTCGAGGCGTTGACAACACACCTATGGCTCCTTGGGGAACAATATTCGAGCATCAATACCTATGGAAGGCAGAAGCTTATGCTAGAACTTTCCATGACCCTCTGGATAAACGCACAGCCAAAAGGCCGGTTCCACCGGTTCCAACAAAAGAAGAGGTGGAAAAATGGAAAACCGATGGCTTGTTCCTCGACCCACTTTTATAAAACATAATTTTATCTGCCGATCCTGCTCAAGTGCAGGATCGGCATTTTTTTTGTCCTATCGAAAACTAGCCAGGGTCTGCTAGAATCATCCCATCGCAATAAAGATTTTCAGGAGAAAAAAATGAGTAAACTTGATGACATTCTTAAGGATAGCTTTCATGAAGATGGAACCATCCTAATCCTTCGGGATAAATATATCGGTATTCGAGGTTGTATGGAGTTGGCCAGGAACGAAGCACTTAAGACAGTAAAACAATTGATTTTGCCAGGAAATCAAATATTTGATGAGGGATTGGAGGCGCTTACAGAATCGCCTTATTTGGGCAATTTGGAGCTTTTAAATGCCAACCAAAATGAAATTGGTGACGATGGTGCCATTGCGATTGCCAACACAGAAAACTTCCCCAAATTAAAGGATCTCTCTATGTTTGGTAATGTCATTGGTGACATAGGTGCCAAAGCTTTTGCAGATTCGCCGCAAAGTAAAAAATACATAAAACTCGATCTCTATAAGAACCAATATACCCGAGAAGGCTATAAGGCTCTGACCGAATCTGAAAACTTAAAAAACTGCGAAGAGCTGGAAGTCTACCGCGAGTAGAGACGCTGCAAACAACTACTCAAGATGGCCACTCATCGGTAGAAAAGGTTTTCACCTGAAGAGCGTGAATGAGCTTTGGTGTGCCTGTCATTTCCACATCCAGCGCTTTATGAACCAGTCGAACACGGTCCATTATATTTAGACTTTCAAATTTGGGCGAGACTACTTTGACTGAATAATGCCCGCCGCCTCCAGCAGCTTTATGTCCTCTATGAAGGTGGCTTTCGTCGATGATTTCCACATGCTGAGCTTCGAGCTGTTCTCTTAAGTTTCTATCGATTATTTCAACGGTATCCATAATTTTTATGTAAAGGTAGTTGTTTGAGGGTTAAAGATTATTTTTTATTCGATCGCGATCCAAAATCGGGAAAGTTTTTAAACTGGTTGAGGTTCTCATTGAATTTGGAAAATGCCTCATGTTCCTTATCGCCAACCAGCTTCGTTTTGCATTTCGCGCATACCGGGATTTTTTCAGGGTCATAAGTGCGAATCCGGTTTTTGACTCCACACTCCGGGCAAGGTATGATTGCTAAATCAGACATAATTGATAATACCAAACCTTCATTACTCTAAGAAATAAAAATATGTTTTTCTTTCAGCATCCAGGGCAAAACCAAAAAATTCCATGGACCACAAAGATTTCTTTGGTTATATGGATTTTACTTGGACTGGCTTTGCTCTCTTTTTTTGCATTCAGCTTTTTCATTATAGCCCTGTTGGTAGGAGTGGTTTTATTTACCGCGAACCTATTTCAAAGCAATAGCGCATCTATCTCAAGAAATACTCAGGAGTTCCATACGCGCACTTATACTCCAAGCGAAAAACAAAAGGACGATGACAATATTATAGATATTTAAGGTTGATCAACCCGAATCCTAAATCAACGATGCCTTTTTCGGCTCAGTTGTTCCCATTTTCGCGGTTGTGCTTTAGAACCCATTTTGCCAAATATATAGTGAAACAATTGCCGCGCATCGGCTTTAGTCGTATGCTCCCCCATGAGTCTCGATACAATTGTGCTTTCGGCTTTCAGGAAAGGCTCTAATTGTCGACCTACCTTTTTAACAATTTGTAAATTGCTTAAATCAGATGATCGCTCAGGCTGAGGAATGATTTTACTTCTCTCTTTCTTACCCTCGACTTCAAGCAATGATTCGAGGGTGGGCAATTGAACGATTTCAAGTCTGAGAAAAAATGGCAGAGCAAATCCCGATTCCGATTGAGACACTCTCAATAAATCGGTTTGCATCACAGGTATTCGTTCTTCACCTTTTAGATCGTTATCGACCCCCTGCCATCGCAGAGAATCGTTTTCGGAAGGAACAAGAAGGCCCAAATCAATCAGGTGATTGAGAAGAGCGTAGAGGATTTCATCTTCAAGGTCATCAGGAGTAAAATGCTCCTTTAAAATAGCGATCCAATCTAAGGTTTTCATATTATCAAAGAGAGGAGAAGTGGAAGGGATTCAAAGACGGTTTTGAAATTTTTCACGCCACTCTACTGATAGCGCTTGAAGACTGACAACCTTTTTTAGCAAATCCGGATTTTTCTTTTCTTTAAACATTAAGACATTTACCATTTCGATTGATATTCCCCCCAACCCTTCCTGTATTCTTTCTAATTCCGAGTCCGGTTCTACCCAGCCTGTTTTTTTTACCCTGAAATAGCAACCTGTGTATCCTGTTGTTTGAACTTTGCAAGCCATTGCTTGAAGGTTAAAAACTTTATTCAGCTTGTGACAGGGTTGGCGTGGTTGCGACACTTCAATTTCAGCCTCGCCGACTCGAAAAATATCACCAATGTTAATTTGAGTTTCATTGATTCCAGACAAACTTAGGTTTTCACCAAAAGCACCGGGTTTCATTTCTCTATCCAATTCAACTTCCCAATAGGGGAAATGATCAACGAAATAGGAACAAACAGCCAGATCCTTTCCGCCATGAATACGGGAGTCCCCCACTCCATCGCCCCGAAAACCCAATTCATCCAGAAAAATTTTTTCATCTACCGGCTTTTTAAAAATACCGGTTAAATGCTTTTTGCTTCCACCGTTCAAATTAACTTTTTTAGGTAGAGCAATATTTAAAGAGACAAGGTTAATCATTTTTTCTAACTATAAAATTGATAACAATCCCGCCCTCTATTTTTGGCGAGATACAATGCTTCATCAGCTCTTTTTATCAATATTTTAACAGTATCCCCATTGTCAGGAAAAAGACTGATTCCAATGCTAAGAGTAATTTTTACTTCTTTATCCTCAATCATGAATGCAGGGCGTATGGTCTCCAGTAGTTTTGCTGCTAGAATACCAGCAGCATCGCGACTACTGATTTCCGGAAGAATCAACACAAACTCATCACCACCCAATCGGGCTACGGTATCTTCTTCCCGTAGGCAGGATTTTAATCTTCCCCCTACAGCTTCCAGTAATGCGTCGCCAATCGAATGTCCCAATGTATCATTAATTCTTTTAAAGCCATCAAAATCGATGAACAAAACCGCGATCTTTTGTTTACTCCTTTTCACACTTGCCAAAGCCATTTCCAGCCTGTCATTAAACAAAATACGATTGGGCAACCCAGTCAACGAATCATGATAGGCCATATTTCGCATGGCAATTTCTGTTCGTTTTCTTTCCAGTTCTGCTCCAGCTCGTGCTGCAAATATTTTCAATATTGAGAAGGTACGATCC
>JAJDBA010000084.1 GCA_029261675.1 Nitrospinaceae bacterium | reverse complement strand
GTGACGCGACGATTAATAACGGGGCTTTAGATATTGACTTTGCCGCTTCCGCTATTGGGGGGGCTCTTAGTGCAACGAACACAGCCAATGGAATTACTCAAAGTGGAGCGATTTCGGTTACTGGTGCGGCTACTTTTGCAGCGGGTGCGGGAAATGATATTACCTTGGCCACTGGAACTAATAATTTTCAGGGAGCAGTTAGTATAACAACAGGAAACAATGTTTCGTTGGCAGATGCGGGTGCGATTGATTTAGGCGCGTCAACCGTTTCAGGAACCTATTTGGTGACAGCGGGTAGTGATATCACTGATAGTGGAATTCTGGATGTTATGGGCATAGCGACTTTCAACAATACCGCAGCTAGTGCCAACATAGTTCTAGATTCAGTCAACATCTTTGGCAGTCAGGTTATCTACCAAGCGAACGGCGGTGCTGGAACATTTGGGAATGTTGCTTTTCGGGATACTGGAGCGGTGAATGTGAATACAGCGGTTGTTGCTGATGGTAATTTGCGTTTGCAAAATACGGGGACAGAGGGAACGATAGGAGGTACTCTAGATATTACATCTGGAGCAGCTATTACCGATGCGGCTGCCTTGATCGTTTCGGGGGCAGCATCCTTCACCACCGGTAGTGCTGATATTACGATCAATGATGCTACCACCAGTGGAATATCAGGTGCCATCAGTTTTACTACAACCGGAACTGGGAATGTTATTTTGGATAATGGTACAACAGCTGTCAATCTTGGGACGGTGAATGTTGGACAAAATATAACGGTTACTACCAGAGAAGCGATAACAGATAGTGGAATCATTACTGTTGGTGGAACAGCGAGTTTTGCTACCAACCTTGTTACCGATAAGGCTATTCTTCTTGATTCGCAAAATGTTATTGCTGGAGCAGTCACGCTTTTAACTTCTGGAACGGGTGGGGATGTGATTTTCGATAATGGAAGCACGGCTCTTACATTAGGCACTATTACGGTAGGCGGCGACCTGACACTCGACTCTAATGCGACTGCAACTCAAACTTTAGGTTCAATTACAAACAATGGAGCGTTAAGTATCAACGTGGGTGGTGCATTGACAATGGCCGATGGCACGATCTTTAATGCGGGTTCAGGAACGATCTCCGTGACATCCACTGGGGATATGACGTTGGGGCAGGTGACGACAACCAATAGTACAGCGGCTGCAATCACCTTAACTTCAAATGGTGGGAATATTCTTGATGGTGGCGATTCACAGGAAGATATAACAGCCACAACGGGAACGGTTGTGGTTAACACCGGGGGAGGAACTTTTGGCACTACCGCAAATGCAATTGAAATAACTTCAGCATCCCTCAGTGTGTCAGGATTAACTGTTGCTACGGAGACTTCAACCGCTAATGGAACTTTATCAGGTACTAGCGAAACGGTTGGTGAAGCCTCGATTGATCAGACGATTAATATTGTAGAAAACCTTGTGACTGCTGTTGAATCGGGTAATCAGATATTGGTAGGCAGCGGTGCTTCAACGGTTGCTGTGAATATCGACCCACCACAGCCAGGCCCGGGACCCGTTATTGTCGATGTTTACTCTGAAAGTTATAAGCTAGTCGATACTAAAGAAATGGGGCCTGACATTCCTATTGGGCAGTTGAACAACTTCTGGCTAGGTGAAGAAGAAGAGAAATAAACCTGATAAGTTTTTAATCCCCCCTTAACAGGGGGGGCATTTAAATAACTTCTCCCTGACAAGGGGGATTGAGAGGGTTATCTTTCGGTTTGCTACACCGAAATAATAGCTTTTACTACTCTTTTTAGTCCTTTACCATCGATGCATTTTTTCCCTGCCGCGCTCATTGTTTCCAAACTTTCGTTTTCAAGTTTGAATATTTCCGGTAAACGGTTTTTGTCCCATGACTTTGACTGACCGAGATTAATCGCCGCGCCAACGCTTTCTGCTGCTTTAGCTTTGTCCTCTTGATGCTCTACTTGATTGATCACGAATGCTGGAGTTCCTACACACATCGCTTCGTGCAAGGTCACACCTCCTGAACAAAAGACTGCATCATGATCTGCAAGGATTCGTGCCATATCCTGAACATTTTGAACCACATGAGCATTGCCAAGTCCCTGTGACGCATTCTGATTGTGGAACCCTGTAACGATTGTGGTTTTAAAATGATCTGGAATATGTTTTACAAGATCAAGTGTGATGTCATGGGGGTCGGTGCCGCCGAAGGTGATAAGTAACGACTGAATTTGCTTTGGAAACTTCCGTTTCTCTGAATGGAGTTGTTCAAACTCAGGTGCGAGCACCGCATAAGGCAAGCCGAACAGGGTTTTCATGTCTGCTTTTTCGTCTGCATTTTTATTGCAGTCGATCAGCAGATCAACATGGTTTTTGCTTTGGTCTTCAAAGCTTATTATTTTTTTCGATTGTTGTTTTAACTCTTGAATGAAAATGGCTGTCGTGTCTTGAATGTCGAGTATTGTTATATCGGCATTAGCTGGACTGAAACTTTCAACTGTTGAAAACGAAAAACCGTGTTGTTTAAGAATATTTGCGGCTGCGGGAAAATCTGGGATGTAGAAAAAAATATTGTTATGATCTCGAATTTCGTTGGCGATGCGAATTTGTCGGATCAGATGCCCCATGCCATATGTGAACGAGGCTTTGCAGAAGATATTTATTTTCGCCATGGGATCTAAGCCCGATGCTCTGAATTGATATTTATCTTTCTGAGGATTTCCTGATCTGAAAACAACGAATCTATTTTTTCTGCTTTTCTAGATTTAAGAGCCGCAGGCATTCTTTGTAATGCCATAAAAAAGGCGATCCAAAACCGACTCTTCAATTTAAAAAGATCACGGATAAGAAACAGAGGAATGAAAAAAAGGAACTGCAAGGTAAGAGAGGTGTCTGAAATGTTTTTCCACACGAAAAGATAATTGTTGCGTGCGGAGATCAATCCGATGCGTCGCTTTTTTTCTTGTTTGGTAATCGTTGATTGCACTTTATGATAGGCAATAGATTTTGGTTCGTAGAGAACTTCCCAGCCTCTTTTTAATGCCCGGTAAGAAAGGTCGATCTCTTCGTAGTATAGAGGGTGATATAGGTTGTCGAATCCGCCCAGTTGCAAATAGCGTTTTCGGTCGACCATAAATGCGCCACCGCAAGCGAAGAGGGTTTGTGTATCATCATTCGGTTCCTTCTCGTAGAGATAGAAATGTCCGTTTCGAAAATACCCTCCTCGGTTTCCATAAAGAAAGGTTTTGCCGTCGAATCCAAAAAACTTTCCACTTACGGAGAATACATCTCCTTTTTCAAAATGTTCGGCTAGATGGAAGAGGGCATCTTGATCCAGTTTGATATCATTATTCATGGGCATGACCAATCGGGATTGGGTTTGCTCTATGCCATAATTGTTGGCTCGTTGAAATCCTAAATTGACAGGAGTTTTAATTCTCCTTACCTCTGGGAATTCTTTTTCAAGAATTGCCAGGCTGTCGTCGGTGCTGCAATCATCTACCACCATGATTTCATAGTAACGCTTTGAATCGAAGGCAACAGCTTTCAGAACGCTGGGCAGACATTCGCGTAGCAGGTCTGTGCCATTCCAGTTGGTGATGATTAGAGTAATATCGGGATTTTTCATGAAAGCATTTGTTGGGCTATTTCAGCGATTTCTATTTCCCCGTTTAGTGGGACTTTATTCTTAACGGTTAATTTTAAGGCTTCCTTGATGGGTTCCTGCCAGTCTCCCTGGTAAAAAGGTGCGCCCTTAACGATGATGCCAACTTGTCGATTTTGAAGGTATTCGCGGACGGCTTCGAATTCATAAAAGTCATTTCTTTCACAAGTGACTACGGGTTTATTATTTGCGAAGGCTGTGGCCAGCGTGGAATAGCCGCCTTTGGTGAGTATTATATCCGAACTGGCAATTAAATCGTGATACGAGAATTTCTCATCGAGTAAGTGTATGGCCGGATGTTTGATGGGATCGCGAGTTAAAAAGAAGCAGTCCTTATTCTCTTCAATGTTTTTCCAATTTACCGCGTGGGTTCCATGTTCTCCTAAATAAATAAAAACCAGAGTTTTGTTTTCTGCTGTTTTACCGAGGAAGGATATGAGCTTGTTTTTTATATTTTTTGCATTGTTGAAAATGAACCCAACTTCTTTTTTATGATGGATTATTTTATTGTCCAAATGGCATTGCGGCAGAATTTGCAAGGTGGCATGGGAATATTCTTCAGCTAAAGACTGTATTAGATATGTTTCATTCGGGGATTCTGGGAAATGGGAATAAATATCATGCCAGGTAAAGTTACCTATGAGTATTGTGGGTATTTTTAAATTTCCTGCTGCTTTCATTGGCAAGCTTGCGACATCGGAAATAACAAGGTCTATCTTGTTGTCCTTCAGCCATTTTTCTTCTTTTCTTAATTGAGCACTTGCAAAAAATGATTTCAGATTGCGAAAGGAGTTGATCGTGTCGATTTGTAAAGAGTCTGAATGCTGGCAACCGGCATCTACATTCTGTTGGACGTGATGGAAATTTTGCCCCAGTTCTTTTTTGAAAAAATCGCAGGTGATTGCCGATTTTATGAAAAGATTGTGGGAGCGAATTAGTTGCCTTAAAACGGGAACAGAGCGAGAGGCGTGCCCATAACCATGGGCGCTGATGTAGTAAGCGATGCGTTTAATTTTGGCCTCTGTTCAGGAGTGCAATTTACTCTTTTTTGGGCTTGTAATCGAATTGGCAAAGTTTTCCCAGGTTGGCAAAGAGATTGCTCAATTTTAAGTCGACATACTCTTTTCGACTTTCCCAGGCGATCTTATCGAACTCGCAAGCGGTTTGGATGTAGTCGACGCGCCCGAAGCGAATGAAAAACTGGGCGAACCAACATTTCTTCATTTTGTACACCCATTGCTTTTCGTCTGCTTTTTTATGTTCGAGAAGGAAGTGCCTCCATGTATGGGTATTGTCCACTTCGGGTTGATGATTCTCAACGAAAGTTTTAAAGGGATTGTCAGATGCTTTTTCTTTTTCTATCAGCTTATCTCTTTCGGGTTGTTTCCACTTGCTCAAGGCAGAAATAATCGCCGCTCTTGCTTTATCCATTCTGACATTGGCTTCATCCATGACATTATGTGTGTTGTATATAAAGGACGCGACTAAAGTCATATATTGTTCTTCTTCTGAAAGCTCATCGCCATTTTCATATCCCCAAATATCGATGAACTTTTCTCGAATGATGTTTTTGTCGACATCAGCATTTTCAACTTCCAGAAGATCAAGGATGGGATCGACTCTTTTTCCTGCATTTTCTCTTGCTTCGTCAACAGCTATGTCTTGATTGTTTTCTTCTGTCATAAGTTTATTTTTAGGGCTAAACACCCATCTTTCGATTTAAAGGATTTGGCTATATAATCATTAGCTTCTAAAATATCATAATCAGGTTTAAGGTAGCAAGAGGGCAATCTGTTCAAAGTGAGAAATATGGGTTTTGACATTGTAGTTATTGGTTCAGGGGTGATTGGGCATAGCATTGCCTACCGTTTGAAGCAGGAAGATCCGCAACTTCAGGTAACGGTTCTTGGTGATCCGGTTAACTCACTTCAGGCTTCCCGAGCCGCTGCAGGGATGCTGGCACCTTTTTGTGAGTGTAAGGTGGCGGATCCTTTTTTCGAGTTTTGTCGTGAATCATTGAATATGTTTCCGGAATTTCTCGAAAAGCTGACCTCGGTGAGCGGGGTTCCTGTTTATTTTTCTCAGGCAGGCTCGTTGATGCCATCTTCTTCTTTTCCAGATACCTGGGATGAGCGCAAACATTTTTTTGAATCGGAATCGATCCCTCATGAAGTATGGGATGAAAATAGAATAAAAGAGAAGTCTCCTTATTTATCTAAAGAATGTGGCGAAATCATGTGGGTTGGAGAAGGACAGGTGAATAACCGGCAACTGCATGATTCACTCATGGCAGCTTCCAGGAAATTGGGGGTCCATATTTTAGAAGCAAATGTATCCGGATTTATTCGCAAGGAATCTTCTGTATGCGCAGCTGTTACAGATGCTGGGGAAATCGCAGGTGATAAATTTGTTCTGGCATCGGGTAGTTGGTCTGCTCAATTAGCAAAGGTGCTGGATGTGAACCTTCCATTGAAGCCGATCAAAGGGCAGATGTGCCGCTTACAATTGCAAGACCAATTTCTTGACTACACGATTCACGGTATGATGACCTATATTGCACCTTGGAAAGAAGGTAATGGAATTGTGGTTGGTTCTACCATGGAAGATAGAGGGTTTGATTCTTCCATTGAAGATAAGGTGATTGATGAACTTATTGAAAGAGCTGCTGAAATTCTTCCATGTCTGAAAGATGCATCGTTGATTGAATCATGGACGGGTCTGCGTCCTGCTGCAGAAGATTTGATGCCTATCATGGGAAGGAGTGGGCGGTATGAAAATCTTTTTTACTCTTCAGGGCATTATCGCAACGGAATTTTGCAAACGCCTCATCAGGCGGAATATATGATTTCTCTTATCAGAGATGACCTTGATAAGGAAACTCCTGAATTCTCCCCCTCCCGTTATAACCTTTAATGCAGAGCTGAAAATGTTGGATAGAAAAACAGAATCTGATTTGCTCCGGGACTTTGATAATGTCTGGCATCCTTGCACCCAACATAAGGATTATGAAACAACAAAACCTTTGTTGGTAGAGCGGGCTGAGGGAATTTATCTGTTTGACCGACAGGGCAAACGATATATGGATACAATTTCCTCGTGGTGGGTGAACTTAATGGGGCATAACCATCCTCGTCTGAATGCGTCTTTAAAAAATCAGTTGGAAAAAATGGCGCATGTGATGTTTGCAGGAATAACGCATCAGCCGGCAATTGATTTGGCTTCTTCTCTGGTGAGACTTTCTCCCGAGAATTTGAGCAAGGTGTTTTTTTCCGACAATGGTTCAACATCAGTCGAAATTGCCTTGAAAATGAGTTTGCAATATTGGCAGCAGTCAGGAAAAGAAAATAAGACACGTTTTATATATTTGCGAGGAGGGTATCACGGCGAGACGCTGGGGGTCTTGTCGGTATGTGGAGTGGATATTTTTAGAAAAAATTTTGAAAAAGTTTTAGCGAATAATCTGGAAGTAGAAGGGCCTGATTGCTTTCGCTGTCCTTTTGGTCTTAACCGCAACAGTTGTAATGCGGAATGTTTTGAGCCCATGGAAAAGGCATTACAAGAAACCGATATTGCAGGTGTGATTGTAGAACCGTTGGTTCAGGGTGCCGCGGGTATGAAAATTTATCCTCCAGTTTATTTGAAAAAGTTACAGTCCGCTTGTGATTCACATTCTGTGCATTTGATCTTTGATGAAATTGCTGTGGCATTCGGTCGCACGGGTTCTCTTTTTGTGAGTGAAGAATATAAGCCAACGTTTTTATGTCTTTCTAAAGGTATTACATCAGGGTACCTGCCTTTAGCGGCCACTATGACTACGGACGAAATCTATTCCGCTTTTTATGATGATTATTCTAGTGGAAAACTTTTTATTCATAGTCATAGTTATTCTGCCAACCCTCTTGCTTGCTCGGTTGCAAATGAAACGTTGGCTATTTTGAGCGAAAATGATTTTATGAAAAAGCTGGTGCCAAAGATTGCAAAGATGAAGCGATTGGGCGAGCAGACTTCTGATGAGTCAAAGTGGTGTGGTGAATTTCGTCAGCAGGGAATGATTTCGGCCCTGGAACTGGTGAAGAATAAGGATAGCAAAGAACCTTTTCCCTCGGAAAGTCGAGTGGGCTACAAGATTTATTTGGAAGGTTTGAAGCGAGGAGTGTTTTTGCGTCCCTTAGGTGATGTGATTTATTTCATTCCGCCTCTTGTGATTACGGAAGATGAAATAACAATAATGATGAATGCAGCCGAAGAATGTATTGCGGCAGTTCTTGACTAATACTCTATTTATTTTGAGGTCATTATGTATGATGTAACTGTTAAAACTGGATTTGCTGCCGCGCACCAGTTGCGCTTGTACGACGGTAAGTATGAGAATCTTCACGGTCATAACTGGACAGCCCAGGTAACTGTTGAAGCTGATGAACTCGATCCGATAGGCGTCGGTATAGACTTTGTTAAGCTCAAAGCAATGGTTGAAAAAAACTTGAGCCAACTGGATTACCATAATATTAATGAAGTCCCACCCTTTGATGAACAAAACCCTTCCGCAGAAAATATTGCTCGCTGGCTGTTCTTGAAATTGAAAGCTGAAGTGAATACAAATTCGACGCGAGTGAAACGGGTTGAAATTTGTGAAATGGAAGGTTGCGGGGCCAGCTATTTTGAATGATTTAATTCCCACCTTGATTGGAGCTTGACGCGGCTCTGATATCCTTGGGTATATATAACCCCCTCCCCACGAAATTGTGAGCTGCAAATCAGTATGACCAGCCACACCCCAACGAAAACTATTTATCTTATTGAAAAATAAGGTATTATTTTTACAAGGGGGATGGTTTTTTTTTATACCTTGTAACTTGTTTTAAAATAATGTGTTACGCGGTTTATGGTTGAACCTGGGAGCTGTGATTTATAAATAAATTTGACAGAACTAGTTGATTTTTATATAGTTATCTCATTCATATCAGTAATTATATTTAGCGGCCCTATTATTTGGGTCTGGAACCGTTTTTTTCAGTATTGTGGGAAAAAACCGGATTATTTCAATGCCCTTTTTGGGGAGCCGCGATCTGTAAAGCGAAAGCTTTTACGATGAGGAGAAATGGGATGACGAAAGATCCGGTAGCCGATTTTTGGGGAAATATTGAATGTGCTTTAGATGAAAGTTCTTTTAAGTACATTATTGAAGACCTGATAGCCAAGGTCCGGCAGCAATTAGACGATTCTTCCATGACTGCACAAGCGATTGATAGAAGCGACAGCTGTAATGAGATTGCTGCAATGGCGCAAAAAGATGGGTTGGAAGACTTTGCTTTGGCTTTACGTTTTGCCACGGACTAAACCTGATTTTTTACGTGGAACTGGTCATTTCACGTTTGTTTGACCCCTGCTTCACTTGAAAGCCCATATCTTTTTTTTGAAGGTATGGGCTTTCTGTATATCTTTGTTCCTCTTTCCCATTCCCCCGGTATAATACTTTTCGATAGTATTTGTTAATCCCCGAATTTCATTTAGGGTCTGCCATGATTCATTTAATTGAAGACCTCGCTGTTTTACTCCTCGTTTCACTGCCGATAAACCTGTTATTCCACAAAATTAAGTTGCCATCTGTCATGGGCTATCTGATTGCTGGTGTTTTGATTGGCCCCTATGGTTTGCAATTAATAGAAGATATTGAAGCTGTAAAGCATCTAGCGGAAATAGGTGTGATTTTGCTTTTATTCGTTATTGGTCTGGAGTTCTCTCTTACCCGGCTTTTAAAAAATCTTGCTTCGGTTTTAGGAGTAGGTGGATTTCAATTGATACTTACCGCAGGTACCATCGGATGGATTTTTCATTTATACGGTTTTGCACAAAACCAGAGCATTGCATTCGGACTTATTATTGCTTTAAGCAGTACGGCTATCGTTTTAAAAATGATAACTGATCGGGCCGAGATAGATACGCTACATGGAAAACTTTGTATTGGCACTCTATTATTTCAAGATCTATGCGTAGTGCCCATTATGCTCCTAATGCCTTTGTTGGCACAGACCGGGGCTATTTCATCCATCGACCTTTTGATAGCGATGCTCGAATCTATAGCTGCTGTTGTTGCCATATTTTTTCTGTCTAATTTAATAGTCCCGCGGTTGTTGACGTGGATTGCGCGCAACGGCAACAAAGAGCATCTGACTCTTTCTGTTATTTTTATTATGCTTATTACAGGGTGGGCCTCTCAGAAGATGGGATTAACTCTGGCAATGGGTGCTTTGATTGCCGGAATGATTATTTCGGATTCAGAATACAATCACCAGATCATCATCGATATTCTTCCGCTTCGAGATTATTTCAGCAGTATATTTTTTATCTCTGTTGGAATGCTCTTGCAGGTGGAGATATTTTACGATTCGATTTTAGTTTGTCTGCAGTTGACGGTGGCAGCTGTTCTGATAAAGATGTTCATGGCATTTTGTTCCTGCCTTCTGGTACGAGCGCCACTTAGAATTTCTTTAATCGTTGGACTGAGATTAGCGCAGGTCGGCGAGTTCTCTCTTATCCTTGCTGCTATTGGATTAGAGAAAGGACTTTTTAATACTAATCAATATCAACTGTTGTTGGTTGTTTCCATTCTATCTATGCTGATAGCTCCTTTGCTGATTCAAGTTTCTTCTAAATTATCTATCTGGATTTTTTCCAGATCGAAGGCTGAAGAAGGTGTCGAAAAAGAGGTCGAAGAGAATTTGATCTCAGAACACGTAATCATCGCCGGTTATGGGTTGGGAGGTAGAACTTTGGCAAAGGTTCTTCAGGAAGCAGAAATTCCTTTTATAATTCTAGAACTAAATGGCGAAAAGATTAAACGGGCTTTGACAGAAGGAATGGCCACACATTATGGGGACTGCACTCAGGAAGAGACGCTTTTAAGGGCAGGGGTGAAGCAAGCGCGGATGATTGTATACGCCATTAGTGACCAAGTGAGTAGTGAAAGAGCCATACGTCTGACTCGCAAGCTGAACTTAGATGTGAAAATAATGGTAAGAACCCGATTAGCATCGCAGGTGGAAGAGCTGAAAGCTGCCGGGGCGGATGTTGTTATTCCCGAGGAATTTGAAACTTCCATTGAAATATTTTGCAGGGTTTTGAAGGAATATCGAATCCCCAACAATGTAATTGAACAACAAGTGGAATTGATCCGTATGGAAGGTTATAGTATGTTTCGAGGCTTATCTCTGAATACAGAAAGTTTGAAGAAGTTTTCAACCTACCTCACTGCAACTTTAACAGAATCTTATCTTGTTATAGAAGATTCGTGGATTAACGAAAAAACATTGGGTGAAATTGATATCAGCGGCGCCACTGTAATTGCCGTAGTAAGAAAGAATAAGCCGTACCCTAATCCGGGGGCCGAGTTTCTAGTGTTGTCGGGCGATATGCTCATTTTGTTTGGCAGCCACATGCAACTGAATAAGTCTATTCAATACCTTCGAGAAGGTCCTGAAAGCCAATTATAAATATGAAGAAAAATATTACACAGGCAATAATTCTTGCGGCGGGGATGGGAGTGCGTTTGAAAGAATTGAATCAAGGTATTCCTAAGGGATTCATTTCTTTGGGAAAAGATAAACCTATTATAGAGCATTCCATTGACTCTCTTTTGGCCTGTGGTATCACGGATATTATCATAGTGACAGGTTTTATGGACGAGCATTATGAGAACCTTCGGTCCCGATATCCTCAGATTAAAACAGTTCGAAATGAAAAGTATTCAGAGACAGGCACCATGTATTCTTTGTGGTGCGCACGACATCTTCTCAGTACAGATTTCATTTTATTGGAATCAGATCTGATTTATGAAATTAGAGCAATTCGGGAATTATTAGAGTCTCCTGTTGAAGATTCTATTTTAATATCGGGAAAAACAGACGCTGGAGATGAAGTTTATGTGGGGGCAGACGATGATTGGGTCAAACAAATATCCAAAGATAAAAAGACTTTGAGTTCGATTGCCGGAGAATTTATTGGTGTATCTAAATTAAGTTATGGCTTTTATTTGAAGTTGATTCAAGTTGCAGAAGAAGGATTCGATTCGAATATGCTGATCAGTTATGATATGGATTGTTTGGTTGCTGTTGCAGAGAAAAACCATTTAGGGTTTTTAAAAATAGAAAACCTTTTGTGGGCTGAAATTGATGATGGGTCACAACTAAACAAAGCGCAAAAAGTGTGGGAAAATATTAAAAAGGCAAAGTGCCAGACTCTTTGATAACGAGATTTATTCAAACTCGTATTCGGTTTTTGATATCCAGACAATAGGAATTGAATCGGGAAGAAGGGTTTGTTTATTGATAAAAGCCGTTTCTACCTGATCGCGAGTGAGATTCAAAGCTGACTTGAGATTTGCACCGGAAAGATCTGCATGATTGATGTAGGTGTTGTGTAGATTGGCTCCTGTTAAGTCGCACCCCGCAAGGTCAGCTGCGATACATTCTGAATTAGTGAAATTGGCACCCGAAAGATTTGCGTTTGCCAGAAATACCCCTGTTAAATTAACCTCGCTCAGATTGGCGTTTTTGAAGCAAGTATCGGTTAAGTTTGCTCCTTCGATATTGGATTCCATAAGATTTGCATGGGTAAAGTTCGCCCCACTTAAATTTGCCTCGACCAGGTTTGCCTGAGTTAAAATGGTATTGGAAAAGTCTACCTCTTTTCCTCGACACCGATATAAAACAGTTCGATGCAATCGTGCATTTTTCAGGCTCGCGCCACTTATATCCGCTCCACAAAGGTCTGCTTCCGATAAATTGCAGTTTTCCAGGCAAGCCTCTATCAATACGCCTTCGCTGAGATCAGCTTCTTGTAAATCGGCATTTTGCAGATCTGCATTCTTAAGGTTTTTCTTAGATGCTTCGGCTTTTTGTTTATCAAAACTCATAAATAGGGCACCAGACTTTTAGGGAGTAACAGGCTAAATCCAGTTTGTCATTTCGTCAATAGGCATTATTGAATGTACCTGCGCTAAAGACCATGTTAGGCTTCAGCTTGAAAATAAATGAGGGGAAAATGCGAATATTTTACAGGAATAAGAAAATAATCGGGTCAGTGTTATTGTTTGTTTTGTTGGGGACAACTCCTGCCTTTTCGGAAACGGAAAAAGAAAAGGATATTGAAAAGTTGTTGGAGGTTTCTGGAATCTTGAGCCAGTTGACCTATATGCAGGATACGCTAATGAATTCTGTTTCGATGATGATCTCAGGTTCTTTTCCAAAAGTTCCAGATGAATTTTGGAAGGAATTCAATCAATTGATCGGTGAAAAAGATATGGATGAATTGGTCAATCGGGTCATCCCGGTTTATGATAAGCATATGTCTCATGAGACTGTGAAAAAACTGATTGAAATGTTTGAGACGCCTTTTTGGGGAGAATGGAAAAAGAAAATGCCAGAAATCAGTCGGGAAGCAGGAATGGTTGGCAGCCAATGGGGTAAGGAAATTTCTCAATCGCCCGCTTTTAATAAAAAATTGGAAGGGCTTATTAAAAAATATGAGTTGGAAAAAATCAACAAGAAGGAATAAAAAAGCGGGAACAGACTATGTCTGTTCCCGCACCCTACCTGTCCTTACTTGACCCAACTTTCGCGGATATATTTCACAACATCCCAGATTTGTTTATCTTTTAATGTTTTCTTATGGGCAGCCATGCCGGTTCCAGCTGACCCGTTCTTGATGATCCAGAACATTTGCCCTGCAGAAACATCTTTCATAGTATCTGAACAAGTAAAATTTCTAGGATTGGGTTTTAGGGCTTTTCCAAGTTTACCCATGCCATCACCTTTGTCTCCATGACACATTTTACAGGCCAATGGTTTTGCGGACTTGTTGTATAGCTTTTTACCATTTGCCGCGCTAGCCTTAGCGGTCATATCCTTGGATGCGATATTGGACGGAGCCGCTTTGGTCTTCCTGGGTTGCGGACAATTGGTGGCCGCCCAGGATGAAGTTGTGAAGGCTAGAGTGATGAGTGCTACTGTTAGAATTATTTTTTTCATTGTATTTCTCCTCTATTAAAATACAGTTCGTTATTTAAGAGCCAATTCAAAGTTTGCGTT
>JAJDBA010000083.1 GCA_029261675.1 Nitrospinaceae bacterium | reverse complement strand
AGCAAGTGCGGCAGAAATGGATGTACCACCATGCCCACAATTCCAGTTATCGTGCTCACTTTCTTCGCGCTTGGTAAAACCGCAAAGTCCATCCGCTTGACGCAAAGTGTCAAATCGATCTTTCCTCCCCGTCAACAGTTTGTGGACATAGGATTGATGACCAACATCCCAGACAAATTTATCTACGGGACTGTTAAAAACGTAATGCATGGCCATTGTAAGCTCTACCACGCCTAAATTAGAAGACAGGTGACCTCCGGTCTTGGAAATCGTATCCAAAAGCATGTCACGAATTTCCTTTGCTACTTCGGGAAGATTCTCAATAGGTATATTTTTTAAATCCTGGGGACTATCAATTTTATCTAAAAACTTGCTCATGGGCGGTCCCAGTCAAAAAGTTCGTTGCACAAAAAACCGAGCAATTTCCCTGAGGGGGTCGGCTCGATCATCAAATTCTCTCAAACACTCTATACTTTCTTCTACTAACTCTTCGGCTCTTCGTTTCGATTCATCCAAGCCGTACAATGCCGGATAGGTAGCCTTATCTTTTGTCAGATCACTGCCAATATCCTTACCTAATTTTTCCTGATCTCCTGTTATATCGAGAATATCATCGATAATCTGAAAGGCCAGCCCGATATGGGCTCCAAATCTTGATAAGGAGTTCAACTGCCGCTCTGTAGCCTGGCTTAGAACTCCCCCACATCGGATACAAGCTCTAATCAGAAACCCTGTTTTGTAAATATGGATATATTCTAGAGTTTCTGCGGTAATCGGTTTACCTTCCGACTCGAGGTCAACTACCTGACCTCCGATCATCCCCGTCGAACCCAAAGCACTCGCCATTTCATGCGTTGCTTTCAAGAGACAATCAGGTGGAACAGAATCCATCCCTGCCGCTCGGGTCATCAGGATGAACGCCTGTGTCAGCAGGGCATCTCCCGCTAAAATAGCAGTAGCCTCACCGAAAACTTTGTGGTTTGTGGGTTTTCCTCGCCGCAAATCATCATTATCTAAGGCAGGGAGGTCATCGTGAATCAAGGTGTAGGTATGTATCATCTCAGCAGCCACTGCAAAAGGCAGAACTGCGTGTCGATCTCCTCCTACCGCCTCTGACGCCGCCATGACCAGCACGGGACGCAACCGTTTTCCTCCAGCTAAAAGACTATATCGCATCGCTTCATGGATGCTTTCAGGATAAGCTTTGCCATTAGGCAATAGATTGCTTAGCCCTTCATCTATTAGCTTTTTACCTTCAGAAAGGTACTGGGATGCAGACAAACCACTCAACAAAATCAAACAATTATTAGGTTTCCGATAGCACTGCTTATCCAACAAAATATTACCATATATCCACCAGCAGTCAACTTTAATAGTTCACGTCACCCCTACCGGGCAAACACTTCATTTATAAGCTTTTCCTTGTTTTCTATAAAACTCTAGCCTCACCGATCTTTTGCATAACCAAACAGAAAAAAAACCCTCTCGAAACACCCTATACTTCAGACAAACGAGAGACACTGGCGCTTGTATTTCCCTGAATGTTTCTATATCATTGTCATTCATTCTCATTGAAAAACTTTTTATAAGGCAGATACTTTCGCGCGGTTACCAGTTTCCGCCTTTAAATTTCTTTAAAAAAATAGGATCCCAGTATGCACAGTCTAACAGTCACATGGGTCGGTTATGTTTCTCTGATTTGCTTTTGTTTGGCATATACCCTTGTCATCTTCGAAGAGCAAATTCATATGAGGAAATCAAAACCGGTTATTTTAATCGGTTGTTTCATGTGGGCTTTGATCGGTATTTATGAAGCGCAACATGGAACGCATGATCCGCAACATAGCGCCCATCATTTTGTCAAAGAGTTGATTGCAGAAATTGGTGAGCTCTTTTTCTTTTTGCTTGTGGCTATGACCTACATCAACACACTAGACGAGAGAAACGTATTCAAATCTCTGCGCGCGTGGCTGCTAAAAAAGGGATTGGGATTTAAAAAACTTTTTTGGGCTACAGGGTTAATTACATTTCTGCTTTCACCACTTGCTGACAATCTGACAAGCGCCTTGCTAATGGCTACTGTTGCGCTGGCAGTAAGTAATGGCAATGGCAAGTTCATTGTTCCTGCATTTGTAAACATTATTGTAGCCGCTAACGCGGGGGGTGCATGGAGTCCGTTTGGCGACATTACAACTCTTATGGTGTGGACATCTGGAAAAGTACAAACTCTGGAGTTTTCTTATCTCGTACTTCCATCGATTGTGAACTGGCTCATTCCTGCAACGATCATGTATTTCTTTGTCCCTGATGAAAAACCTGAACCTGACAAAGAAGAGGTTCTAATGAAAGCCGGCGCCAAGGTCATCATTTTCTTGGGAATTTTCACTGTTGCCACGGCGGTTTCTTTTCATCAGTTCCTGCATCTTCCTCCATTCATGGGAATGATGTTTGGCCTCGGTCTCTTGATGATCAAAGGTTATTATTTAAAACGCTGGGGCGAACTGAGACACCTCAGAAAAATGGGCATCACAGAAGAAAGAAGAGACCGGCCTCGGTTTGATATCTTCGCAAAAGTAGAACAAGTCGAATTCGATACGCTTCTATTTTTCTTTGGCGTTCTAACAGCCGTGGGTGCTTTACAATATATCGGGTATCTTGCTCTCGCCAGCGAAAGCATGTACGGCAACCTGGGACCGACCTACTCAAATGTTATAGTGGGGTTACTTTCCGCTATTGTTGACAATATCCCTGTCATGTTCGCCGTTCTAAAGATGGATCCGACTATGGGGCTCGACCAATGGCTACTGATTACGCTAACCGCCGGAACAGGTGGCAGCCTGCTTTCTGTAGGCTCAGCAGCGGGAGTCGCCGTTATGGGAGTTGAAAAAGCAAATTACAATTTCATGTCTCACTTAAAGTGGGCGCCTGTAATTTTCCTGGGGTATGCAGGAAGCATAGTGTGTTGGTATTTCGTAACGAGTTCTCTCAGATAAAAAATCCGAGAAGGCTCGGAAATATTAATCTTTCTTTCGCAAAACAATTTGAATTTGCGCCACGGCGTCTTCTAATGTTTGATCAATCAGAGCTCCGAGCTTTACGGATATTAAATTGACTTTGTATTTTAGTGACTGGGAATTCAATCCCAGTTTCGCAAGAAATTCTTGTTTCCTGTTCAGCCTCTTAATAATAGAGCGGTTCAGACGCATGAAAAACTTCCCCCGCCTTCCCAACCCATGACTCTTTAGGGAGTGATCGTATCCAACGTCCTGTTGTTCCAGAGAAATCACTTCGGCACTCGGCAGAGCAGAACATATTTCACCCAAGTCATAAGAAACGGGAGACCATGAGTCTGCTTTATTCAACCGAAAAGTTGCAGAATGATCGCGATTGAATAAACTCGGCCAAACACCCTGTTCATATAAATCTTCATCAGGAACAACAATAACCATCACCCCACCGGGCTTTACCAGTTGCCACCATTGTTCCAATGCCTTCGGCACATCTCTCATATGCTCTAAGGAATGACTGCTATGAACACAATCAAATGTATTCGGACTGAGATATTCCAAAATATTCTGGGCATTACCTTGTTCTTGATCGAAAGGGGTTGCGTTAGGAACAACCAGGTCGTCTCCACAACCAATATCTATAACTTTTCCGGATAAATATTTTTCTAAAAACTCCGGGCCACGTATTTTTTTTGTTTTAGCTGCCTCATCCATGTTTCTTTAATTCCCCTATAATACCAATCAATTTTATCAGCTACCTGTCCAGGCCTTTTCCTACGACCACTCGCCCCAGAGTAAAAATATAAACTTTTCCTGCACCCGCCTTCTTTAATATTTTTGCGGCCTCATTTGCCGTTGCCCCGGTTGTAAATACATCATCCACTAATAAAACATTTTTCCCTGCGACCCATTCTGGACGATTTATCTCAAAAGCTCCTTTAATATTTTGCGCTCTTTCTGATTTGGTTTTGGTTGCTTGCGCAGAGGTCACCGCGACTCGCTTTAACAAAGCACTTTCCAAGGGAGCATGCAAAACCCTCGCGACCTGACGGGCCAAAAGAAAAGCCTGATCAAATCCCCTCTCCCTCATTTTGTTAAAATGGAGCGGAATTGGAGACACCGTTAACCCCGAGTACTCTTTTTTATATTCGGAGAAATATTTTTCAAGCAAGCAATCAATATCAGATAGCACACCCAGCTGTTTTTGATATTTGAAATGGTGGATCAATTGCCGCAGGACGGTATCATAATGGCCCAGCGATCGCGCCCGGTCAAACGTATAAGGACTTTGCCTGCACACCCCACAAACAAATTCATCTTGTGGAAAGTCATAAGAAATATCCGCTGGAACTCCACAAATAAAGCATATTGGAGAATGGATAAGGCCAATATCATTAAAGCAGGTACGGCAAAGATATTCACCTCCCTCTCGTCTATCTCCGCTACAAAATATGCAGTTTTGCGGAAAAAGTAGATTTAAAACAGTTTGAAGCCATTTGAATTCAGACCGGGATGTTTTCACAAGTTCATCCTGACACTATTAGGAAACCGCAACAAAAGCATATTTTTTATTTTCTTCCATAAATCCAACAGTATCAAAGGTTTTTATACTTTTCGGTTATTTTTTATGATAAAGTTTTCGGTTTAACAATTCCTCTTAAATTTTTATGAATAAGAATCAAAAAGTTGCCCTACTAACGAAAAAACATGTTGCCCAAACTTATGGACGATACCCTATTGCATTGGTACGGGGAAAAGGCTCTAAAGTATGGGATAAAACTGGCAAACAATATTTGGATTTTGTGAGCGGTCTTGCCGTTGACAACTTGGGTCACTGCCATCCAGCGGTTGTTTCTGCAATCCAAAAACAAGCAGAAAAACTGCTGCATGTTTCTAACTTATATCATATCGAACCACAATCTCAATTAGCGGAACAACTCACATCCCTCTGTTTTGCAGACAAATTTTTCTTTTGTAATAGTGGCACCGAGGCCATCGAATCGGCGATAAAGTTAGCGAGGAAATTTTCATTTGATCAAGGGCATACAGACCGCATAGAAATTATAACAATGCATAATTCCTTTCACGGACGGTCCATGGGAGCATTGTCAGCAACTGCCCAGAAAAAATTTCACACCGGATTTCAACCTCTCTTGCCGGGGTTTAAATATGTGCCATTCAACAATATCCCAGCAGTTAAAAAGACGATCAGCAAAAAAACATGTGCCATATTGGTAGAACCCGTTCAAGGAGAAGGTGGTGTAAACGTACCCAATGCTTCCTATCTTAAAGAATTAAAATCACTCTGCAAAAAAAATGACCTGCTATTGATATTCGATGAAGTACAAACGGGGTTTGGGCGAACTGGGAAATTATTTGCTCACGAGTTATATAAAACCAAACCCGATATCATGACTCTCGCGAAGGCCTTGGGAGGCGGGATGGCTATAGGTGCCATGGGCGCTACAAATCGGGTTATGAAATCATTCGTGCCCGGAACTCACGCTGCCACGTTTGGAGGCAACCCTCTCGCTTGTGCAGCAGCTTTAGCATCCCTAAAAATCATCACTGGAAAAGGATTTTTAGAAAAGGCTTCAGAAACAGGAGCCTACTTTTCTGAATGCCTGAAAAAACTAGCGCATCAACACTCGATAATCAAAAATGTTCGCGGCAAAGGAATGATATTGGCAATAGAACTTGAAAAACCAGGAGCCCAGGTTGTTCTCGATTGCATGGAAAAGGGTTTTCTGATCAATTGCATTCAGCAAAATGTTTTGCGTTTTCTTCCCCCGTTAAATATTTCTCGTAAAGACATAAGCAGCCTGATGCCTGTTTTATCTGAAAGCCTACTTCGATTATCAAAAAGTAAAATATAATTTCGGAATACTTTTATGAAAAAAGACCTTTTAACCATAAACGACTTTAGCCGCGAAGGAGTTCTCACACTCTTTGAAATGTCAGCGGACTTAAAAGAAAAAAGAACGAATGGCATAGAGCATCTTCCTTTAAAAGGTAAATCTCTAGGTATGATTTTCAACAAGCATTCCACCCGCACTCGAATTTCATTTGAAGTCGGAATGTATGAGCTTGGCGGACAAGCTCTTTTCTTAACGGGAGACCAATTGCAGTTGAATCGCGGAGAGACGTTGAAAGATTCCGCGCAAGTCCTCTCTCGCTATCTGAATGGAATTTTAATTCGCACTCATGATCATCAGGAAGTTATTGATCTAGCAGAGCATGCGACCATACCTGTTATTAATGGACTCACAGATTTAAATCATCCCGTCCAGATTCTGGCTGATATTTTTACAATTAAAGAAAAATTCGGGAAAATAGAAAACATAAAAATAGCCTATGTAGGCGACTACAATAATGTAACCTATTCCTGGGTGACAGGAGCATCATTGATGGGAATGGAGTTGTCTATCGCCTGCCCTCCCGACTTCAAACCTGATTCCCTGCCCCCACTTAGCGGAGATGGGAAGGTTGAATTTTTTGAAGACCCATTAAAAGCTGTAAAAGATGCTGATATTATTTACACCGATGTTTGGATAAGCATGGGAGATTCTGGCGATCTGGAGAAAAAAGAAAAACTTCTGGCACCTTATCAAATCAATCAGAAACTATTAGATGCCACTGGAAAAAAATCACTAGTCATGCATTGCCTGCCGGCTCACCGCGGCATGGAAATTACATCTGAAGTTCTAGATGGAAAAGATTCTATTGTTTTCGATCAGGCAGAAAACAGGTTGCATGTACAAAAAGCAATTCTTGAAACATTGTTATCCTAGCTAAATCAATGATATAGTTGCAGTTCTTCAAACAAAAAATAATAACGAACATGAAGACCGCAATGAGCTTTTGGAAAAAATCTACATTTCTTTCTAATATTCATTTCACCCGCCTGGTATTCACCTCCTTCTTAATATTTTTTACTTCTATTCCAGTTTCTTCATTTTCAGAGGAAATCAATTTAAAACTTCAGAGGCACCTGATTTTAATCACCAAGAAAACTATTGTTCTTGAGAAGGAAATTGATGCCCTTAGAAAAAAATCCGAGACCAAAGAAAATCTGCAGAAAATAATAGACCTGCAAACACAGATTGACCGCTTAAATCTGAACTTCGATTCGAGAGCAACCAACTTGTCTTTAGAAGATAGCTCTCTAAAGAAAAAGGAAAAATCTCCTTGGACCAAACAACTCGAAGATATTACAGCCCCCCTTCTACAGGCTATTCGCGATCTCACTGAAAAACCTCGCAAGGTCGATTTTTTAAAAAAGCGTATTGTTTCGCTGGAAAACACGCTCGCTATACATAAAGAGGCATCCCAAAATCTGATTAATCTCGAAAAAAACCAGAAGATCCTGAGCACCCCTTCCAAAGCAGAAGAAAAACGTTATCTTTCCCGATTAGCTTTATTGAAAAACAAATATGATCCTGAGCTAACTCGCCTGAACCTTGAAGAAGCCAAAAACGATTTGAAAGAGATTCTTTCATCCGATGAATCACTTCTTGATACTGCAAAACATCAGATCAAAGATTTTTTTAAAAACAGAGGTAAAAATTTACTGATAACCCTTGCAACCTTTTCCAGCTTGTGGTGGCTACTCAGCCGACTTCGAAGATGGATCTTGCGGCTTAACCTGTTTGCCCAGATGAGCCCTGCCTTCGGCAAACTTTTTAGCGCTGCTTATAATATTTTTATTCTTATTATTTGTTTGTTAGTAGGTCTGGCCTGTCTCTATTTTTTCAATGACTGGCTTTTAATCAGCCTAATAGTCATGATTCTTTTGCTGGTTGCATGGACATCACGGCAATACCTTCCAACCTTTATCCAGGAAATAAAACTGATTGTTAACCTTGGAACAGTTCGTGAAGGGGAAAGATTTATTTGGAACAATGTCCCCTGGCTTATAAGGGATATAGGCTTAAGTGCAATCCTGGTTAATGAAAACCTACAAGGCGGAGAGCTTAGACTCCCGGTCCGAGATTTGATTGATAAACATTCTCGTCCTGTAGTCGAAGGCGAACCTTGGTTCCCCACTAAAGTAAATGACTGGGTAATTCTAAATGACGGCTCTTACGGATGCGTACAACATCAAACCCTTGAGCAAGTTGTACTTCGTATGAAAGGAGAATCACTAAAATATTATTCAACGACAGAATTTATGAGTCATTCGCCCCTGAATATCTCAGCAGGATTTCGTTACTGCATCGAACTGGGCCTGGATTATAAAGTGCAAGACAGAATTGGTGAAGAGATCCCCAAACTCATTGAGAATGGATTAAAAAATATTCTCGCCAAATTTTTCACAGGAGATTCTCCAGATTTCACTTTTCTAGAAGTCCGGTTCGACAACCCGGCAGCTAGTTCACTGAATTTGATGATTATCGTTCACGCAGACGGAAAATCCGCTGACCGCTACGAAGAAAACCGACGGGAAATTCAAACCGCCCTGGTTCAAATCTGCAACGAAAATAACCTAACGATTCCCTTTAGCCAACTCACCATCAATATGTCTGAAAATACACCTACACACGAATAAAATAAAAAGTGATCAAATTCGAAGTATTAAAAAAACACAGTCATTCCTCTGCACGGCTGGGAGTTTTAACAACACCTCACGGAAAAATCAATACCCCCTGCTTTATGCCTGTTGGTACTCAGGCAACGGTTAAAGCCCTGACACCAGAAAATTTGCAGGACATCGGCGCTCAAATCATTCTCGGAAACACCTATCATCTTTACTTAAGACCTGGACATGAATTGATTCAGTCACTCGGCGGACTCCATAAGTTCATGAACTGGCACCACCCTATCCTTACCGACAGCGGTGGCTATCAGGTTTTCAGTATGAATAAGCTGACAAAGGTAACTGAAGATGGAGTGAACTTTAAATCACATATTGACGGTTCCAACCATTTTATTACTCCGGAAAAAGCCATAGAAATACAAGAAGCATTGGGGGCAGATATCATCATGGCATTTGATGAGCCTACACCCTACCCTTCAGATATTTCAACGACTCAAAAATCACTGGAACTCACCACCCGCTGGGCGAAAAGATGCAAAGATGCGTTGCAAGCCGAAAATCAATCTCTATTTGGAATAGTACAAGGAGGGATGCATCCCAACTTACGAAAAGAAAGTGCAGAACAAATTACCGCATTCGACTTCCCAGGATATGCAATTGGTGGGCTCAGCGTGGGAGAAGAAAAACATTTAATGAACGATATGACAGAACTAACTGCTGCTTTGCTTCCCGAATTAAAGCCACGATATTTGATGGGTGTCGGAACCCCTGAAAACCTATTGACCTGCAGTTCAATGGGAGTCGACATGTTCGACTGTGTTATGCCCACCCGCAATGCTCGAAACGGGAATTTGTTTGTAACCGATGGCAAAATCAATATCAGAAATGCGCAATATAAAAATGACCCCAGCCCTATCGATTCAAATTGCCCGTGCTATACCTGTCAAAACTATTCGCGCGCGTATCTTAGGCATCTCACAATGGTGGGAGAAATTCTGGCCATGCATCTTCTCACGGTGCACAACTCGGCGTTCTATCAGAACTGGATGAAAAACATCCGAAAAGCTATTGAAGAAGATATTCCCTTTGCATTTTCCTGGCAGGACAAGATTGTGTAGCTATGAACCACTTATAATCCCATGAATTTTGAACTCGTATATATCATATCCCGACCGCTTTGGTAAGGAGGATTGTATAACAGCTCTTAACAGTTCAACTTTTCCAGAGTCCATCCACCCCATGAAGCGATTGAATATTTTTTCTGGAAAATATAAGGTCAGGTTCAATCGAGCTCTTTGATACACAAACTGGGTTCCTGATCGCATCGGATTACTTTGTAGCGGCTTATACTCCACATGGCCCTGAAGCATGTAATCCGCAATCTCTCGCCATTCTTCACCCACCTTCAGCAAGTTTTCTCGAATAAGAGAAAGCAGTCTCCCTTGCTCGGGTAGTTCATAGCTATAACTTTTCATAAATTCCTTTACGCAATTAATTTAGCTCGCAAAGCCAAAAAAAGAGGTATCTCTTTGCGTGACCGATTTTCAGCTTTTGCTCTTTTTCCTGGCTGACTCTTTTTATTTGATATCCACTCTTCCAGTCCATCGACAGCAAACCCTGCTCTCGAAAGCGCCGCAACATAACTTTCAAGAGGGCGGTGATAAGTAAGGGTAAAGGAGTTTTCATCCGCAAAAGGAGGTGTGAGAATCGGCACATTTGTTTCGGTTCTATAATGATCTACTCTTCTATACTCTATCTTTTTTTCTTCGTCCCACCCCCAATGAGTCTGGCGAGGTATACGAAAACAGGGGTGCGTCATCACCACAACAAAATGACCTTGCGGCTTTAATCCGATCGCAGCATTTTCAAACAACGCTTCCATATTTTCAACATTCTGTATGGCCATCAGGCAGGCCATTCCATCGAAGCGATCTTTTACAAAATTTTTAGAATCCGCCACATCACCCACACGAAAACGTATCTTAGAGTTTGAACGAGATTTTGCATGATTGATGAGCTCTGCCGAAGAATCAAGCCCTTCCACATGCATTCCCTTTTGCGACAAAAATCGTGAAAAGACTCCCTGGCCACAAGCTAAATCAAGTATTCTGTCCCCCTTCTTGGGGCCCAGCATTTCAAACACACCTGGCATAATAATATCTTTTTGAAAATCGGTGCCTTGCGAACCTACCAACGTGTCGTACCAACGCGAGGCTTGATCCCATAAGGTAATAGCCTTTTTCGGAGGCGCGCTTCTTTTTCTTCTTACTTGTGGCTGTCTTTTCACAATATTTTCCTAAGCATATAATCAAAAAAAACCAAATGCATTCACACTGGCGGGGATGATAAAAATAATTTATAATTTAATAAGCTAAAAAAGTTTCTTTTTTTCTGCTAAGAAAAATCAATCCTCGGCTGAAATTCCCCATGAATATTTTGATAGGTCATCATCGCATTAAGTTTCTTTTCCTTTTTCTGCTTATCATTTCCTGTGGAACCATAGATCCCTTTAAACAAAGTCAGCAAGAACTTGATATAAAAATCAAAGCTTTCAACTTTGAGTTCGAAAGCAAGGCATTTGACCGGGCGGCACGATTCGTCCATCCAGACCTCCTTAAAGATTTTCAGCAGAAATCATTAAAGGTTTTTAAAGATACTACTTTTTTAGAAAATACCATTCTTGACTTAAAACTCTTCAAAGACGATCAACCCGTTCGCCTAGCCCCTACTGATCCCGCAGAGGATTTCAACAGAAGCGAAGTAACGATACGTTATCAAGTTTCCATCTTGCCCAGCACAAATTTAAAAACCATTACAGTGACACAAGAATGGATAAAATTGCAGGATACTTGGTTCGTGAATCCAAAAATCGATTCTTTCCTAAACTAAAACCTCAGTTCACTACAGAACCACTTCAACAGGCACATTTAAAGAAATCGTAGTAGGTGTCACTTTGCAATTCATACCATAAAGCTCCACACCCTCTTTTTCCGCTAGCCGCAAGCATTTGCCAAACTCTGGATCGATATCATCGTTGCAGGTTATCGACTTTGTATCTGACCGTTGCGATACAAACAAAACTGCGGTTCGATAGCCTTTGTCACAGAACTCTATCAATTCCTGTACATGCTTGATGCCTCTCTTTGTCGGCGCATCGGGAAACTTTCCAACCCCATCTTCCACCAGACTCACTGATTTCACTTCCACATAAGCCGAGTTTTTTGGAAAGCCCAATCGAAAATCAAATCTACTATTTCCTGCCTTGACCTCACTGGCAAAACTGGAATAACCTTTAAGAAAAGGAAGAGATTGTTCCATCAATCCATTCGCCACTAAAGAATTTGCAAACGCGGGAAATGTTGACACCCAAATCGATCCATGTCTAACAAGAACAAGCGTATAATCTGTTTTTCGTTTTTCGCTGGGTTGATGCACCAGCATGACTTTACGATTGGCAAGCAATAAGCCCGGCAATCTGCCAGGGTCAGGAACATGCGCAAGTGTTTCTTTTCCCTCGACCTCAATCCGTGCAAGATATCGATTCGGCCTTTCCAGAAACACACCTTCTACGATTTTTTCTCCAAATCTCATAAACTGGAATCCGGTGTTGTTCCCGTTGAGCAATGTTACTCGGTGAGCTAAGCGCTACTCTATTTAATGATGGTCGCTATCTTTTCCAGCATCAAGATTAACGGTTTTTTCAAGATGCAACAACGATCCAACGGAAGGAGACACACGATCAATGAAGGGTTTTGGGTACAACCCAATCAATAAGATCAAAAGGCAGGCAGGAAGAAGAAGTTTGAATTCACCCGAATTAATATCCGATACATTTTCAGAGTTGGGCTTTTCCTGCATGGTTCCCTGAAACATATAAAGCATGTATATGGAAGCAAACACAATTGACAACCCACCCATAAGCACTAAAATGCCAGCCAGGCCTGACAATAAATGAGAAGTCCAGACCCCCATCAATATCAGGAATTCGCCTACAAACCCGTTCAAGCCGGGCAACCCTAGCGCGGCCAGCATAACAAGCATGAAAGTTCCATAAAGAATCGGCATCGCTTTACTGAGCCCACGCAACTCTGTCAGGTTTCGTGTGCCCATTCTCATTTCAATAACGCCCACAATTATAAACAGGGCTGAGGCTATGATTCCATGATTGAGCATTTGTAATATGCTACCTTCAATGCCTTCTTCATTCCGAGCAAAAATTCCCAATACAATAAAGCCAAGGTGACTGATACTCGAATAGGCCACCAATGCCTTGATATCTTTTTGTGCAATAGCAATCCACGCCCCGTAAACCATTCCCGCTGCGGCCATGAGTCCAATAACGAGAGCCATACTTTCTACGGCATCTGGAAAAAGCGGCAGACAAAAGCGCAAAAAACCATAAGCTCCAGTTTTAGACATTGCACCTGTTAATAATATCAATGCAGGAATCGGGCATGCTACATAAGCATGCGGCAACCAGCTATGAAGGGGAAAAACAGGAACCTTGATCGCGAACGCCACAAAAAAGAACAGGAACATCCATATCTGCATAGAGGGGTCGATGTGAGTATGAGTCAAAATACGCAGATCAAACGTCACATCATGCGTAGCGCCATAATGCACCATTGTTAAGGAAATGATGGCAACCAGCATCAACAGGCTACCCACCAATGTATAGATAACAAACTTCATCGTCGCATATTCACGACGCCCTTCACCCCAAATACCAATGATGAAGTAGGTTGGGACCAGCATCAACTCCCAGAACACATAAAACAAAATGGTATCCAATGCCAGGAAAACACCAAGTGTTCCTGCTTCCAGAGCCAGCATCAGAGCTACGAAATTTCTTAGATTTTTTTCCTGTTTTAATGAGAGAAGAATGGATATCACGCCGAGAAATGCGGTCAACACAACCATCCACAAACTAATACCATCAACACCCACCAGATAATTGATATGCAACGCAGGTACCCAATGCAAGCTTTGGACAAACTGCATTTCTGGGTTGCTCATATCAAAAAAAGCCAGCACCCACAAGGAAACAGCCAGGGTGGATGAAGCCGCACCCAGTGCGATTGTCTTAACAAGGCTGGTATTATCTCTGGAAACAAAAATCAGCGACAGTGCCGCAACCAGAGGAATTAAAATGATAAGGGATAACATTCTTCTCTACAGAAACACTACAAATAATAAAATGATCACCATTCCAGCAATCATGTTTAACGCATAAGTACGCACTCTACCTGACTGCCAGACACCGATTCCACGACTCACTTCTTTGACCTGAATTCCTACCTGATCTACGGCGAAATCTATCCCTTCCTTTTCTGCTTTTTCTTCCAGAAAAGTGCCAATAGCTTTAGTCGGTTTTACAATCAACAAGTTATAAATTTCATCTATATAATATTTATTAAATAACAAATCGTATAAAGGGGCAAAAGCCTCTTTAATTAATTCCATCCGCTTTTTGCCTGTCACATAAAGCAAGGCTGCGGTCACAATGCCCCCTATACCGGCAAGGAGAGCAATCGTTTCCAACGCTCCGTCGTGATGGTGATGCACCTCGCGACCAAACACGGGTGCCAAGAATTCATCGACCCATGGCCCCAGCACTCCGCCACCCAATGCTAAAGTAGCTAAAATAAGTAGCGGCATAACCATCATGGGGGGAGATTCGTGAGGGTGCGCTTCAGGACTCCTTGTCTTACCTATGAACGTATAAAAATAGACTCGGAAAATATAAAACGCCGTCATGCCAGCAGTTAGAACTGCGATTGCCCAGAAAATAAAATTTCCCATATCTGCGTGATACGAACTGAGAATGATGGCTTCCTTACTAAAGTAACCACTGGTAAGCGGAAACCCCGACAACGCCAGGGCACCGATTAAAAAAGTCGCATGAGTCAGAGGCATAATTTTTTGGAGTCCACCCATCTTGCGAATATCCTGCTCCCCATCCAATGCGTGAATAACGCTTCCCGCAGCAAGAAAAAGCAAGGCTTTAAAAAACGCATGTGTCATCAGATGAAACATGCCCAAACTGTAAACCCCCAAGCCCATTGCAAGAAACATATAGCCCAATTGGCTCATGGTGGAATAAGCAATCACTCGTTTGATGTCGTATTGAACCATTCCCATCGTGCCCGCGAATACTGCGGTCAACACACCGACCCCGGCAATGAAGTACATCGTATAAGGTGCCAACTCATACAACACATGACAACGCGCAACGAGATAAACCCCGGCGGTGACCATAGTTGCGGCATGGATCA
>JAJDBA010000082.1 GCA_029261675.1 Nitrospinaceae bacterium | reverse complement strand
TCTTTTTCTTCAGGGGCCTCGCCCGATGCTTCTTTAGTTTCTGTATCTTGGTCGCTCAACGCAAATCTCCTTCCTTACAAGGGTAGAACAATAAACCAATATTTTTAAAAGCTTTGGGAACTTCGTAAGTATAATCTTTTTATCCAAACCCTGTCAACCAGCGTAACGCAGGACTCTACAGATCGAATCTGGTAGGAAAAACCCTATAATTTCGGCTTTTAGAAATGTTTGCTATATGAACATAGTTCCTTTGGAGTATAGCATCACGTTGATGCCTAGCAGTTGACAGGGGTTTCCCATTGGATATATGCTGATTCGATATAAAATCCAATAATTCTTTAGGTTGACGCGTGTGATGTTTACTAACTCACAAAAAACAACTGTCTATAAGGAGGGTTTATGAAAACAGCCCTCCTGTTTCCACCTCAGTGGTACCCCAGCCAACCTTATCTGGCTTTGCCCACACTAAAGGCTCATTTAGAGTCGCGGGGCCATGAAGTAGATCAGTTTGACCTGAATATCCAATGTTACGATATATTTTTATCGCGGGAATATCTCGAACGCTGTGTCGAAATTATCAGGCAACGGCTTGCCGACCCTACGCGCTCTATAGAAGATCAGGAAGTGAGGTCCATCTATAAAGATATTCTTTCCGACTCGGCATTTCTAGAGTCCGTTCTCAATGAAGTTGAAGATGCAAAAAATGTACTTCGAGACGAGAACCGCTTTTTTCAGTTCGACATCTATAGCAAGGCATACACCAACCTGAAAATTGCGATGCAACTGATTTCCTACGCACACCATCCGAGCCGCGTGGACCTCGACTCCTTTTTCATGCAGGGTAATCCAGAAGAAAACCTGTCAGGAATTTTAAGCGCAACGGAAGACAAAGTGCGGAATCCCTTCCTGCTAATGTTTGATGAATACCTGACTCCAAAAATACCGTGGGACGATTATGGCGTTGTTGGATTATCCATCATTCATATTGGGCAGGTCATACCCGGTCTCACTCTTGCACGGCAATTGCGGAAACGTTATCCGCATTTACATATCGTGATTGGCGGCAGTGTCTTCAACCGTCATGCAGACTTGCTCGATGACAAGCAGGAATTATTCAAACAATTCTTTCACAGTCTCGTCGTATCCGAAGGCGAACAGCCATTGGATCAGTTGCTCTGTCACCTAAAAGAAAATAAGCCGCTCAACACCGTGCCCAACCTGATTTATCTTGAAGGTGATAAGGTAATTCGCAATCCGAAATCTGAAGCACTGCCTTATGATCAACTGGTCTGCCCGACGTTTGACCAGTTGCCTCTGGAAAAATATTTGATGCCTTATCCTGTGCTGCCCTATATGTCGAGCCGTGGATGTTATTGGGGCAAATGCACCTTTTGCACCCACAGTTTTATTTATGATTCGCATTACAGAAAAGAAAATGAAGTGCGGGTGGCGGAAGAGCTGGACCACCTTTCGAAAAAGTATAAAACCAAATATTTCACTTTTTCAGATGAAGCCATTTCTCCCAATGCGTTCAACCGCATGTCGACAGAGATCCTCAAGCGTGGTGTCGATATGCGTGCGTTAGGAATGCTCAAATTCGAATCGAGCGAAAAAGAATCGCCAGAACTATTTGACGACATTTATCGCGCAGGATTCCTCATGCTGTTTTTCGGATTAGAAAGCGCCAATGACCGCATCCTGTCCATTATAGATAAGGGCTGTGACCAAGAGACGGAAAGAGCCGTATTGCGACACAGCTCAGAAGCAGGTATATGGAATCATCTCTACTTGTTTTTTGGTTTTCCCACAGAAGAGAGAGCCGAAGCCGAAGACACCATACAATTTACTATCGAGAATTCAGAGGTCGAAAGCGGAATTATCCATTCTGTAGGCCAATCCATCTTTGCATTGGAAAAAGATTCGGCGATCTACCACAATCCCGCGAAGTTTAAAATTGATCGAATCATTCAAGACCCGGAACGCGATATGGCCATCGTGTTCGACTACGAAATCAATACCGGGATGCCAAGGGAGGAAGTTATGGATGTCTATGAAAATTTCAATTCCGTAATTGAACAACATTTCCCATCTCGACAAATCTGGAACTACCTGTCGCGCGAACATTTCCTGCTCTATCTCGACCATTACGGTAAAGAAGAGATATTAAACATGGCCTCCACTGGCGTGGCTCCCTAGAAGAAGCAAAAAAAGTATCGCTAAATCTAGAAGCTTGAGGGCATTTGTATCGCCGATAAAAGAACAGACCTATCGATCCTGCGCCTAGCAGTTGACAGAGGCAAGGGGATCGCCTAAAATTGAGTTCTTCTTTATAAATTTGAATCACATAGATTTGGAGCACGTGTTTTATGGGCCAGGCCGGTAAACCAACAGACTGGATCACAATGAAAATTGATCCGGAAATTTTTGATGAATTAGGTGTCCGCGATCCGGAAGAAACCAAACGGGAGATGGCAATCACTAAAAAAACCCGCCAAGTCCGGAAAGAGCTGAAAACCGATCCTGACAATTTAGACTTACAATTAGAGCTTGCTACTCTTTTCATAGATGGTTGCAATTACGAAGAAGCCATCAAACAACTCGCACTCGTCCGTAATAAAGATCCAAAAAATCCTCGAGTTTACAAATTACTGGGCACCGCTTACGTTCTTTTCAATCATGATGAAGAAGCGTTACTCGAGCTCAATCGCGCCCACGAACTAGACCGCGATGATCCGGAAATTCTATTTAATCTCGGTGGAGTTTATCTTCTTAAAGACATGTACGAAAGTGCGGCTGATGCTTTTGAAAAAGCCATAAAAATTGACCCAACCGACACCACCAGCTATGCCAACCTGGCAGCGGCTTATGGCATGCTCAAAATTTACGACAAGGAAATCAGTGCCCTGAAAAAGGTATTGATGTTCGAGCCGGAAAACAAAGAGCTCAGGGCCGCGTTATCGAATGCCTATTTTAATTCGGATCGTTTTGAAGAAGCAATTGATGCTGCAATTTGTGTTGTGGAAATAGATGAAAAAGACACACAAGCCTATTGCAACCTGGGTAGCTGTTATGCCGCTCAAAATATGGTAGACGAAGCCATTAAAACATTTAACAAAGCCAGCGAGTTGGCTCCAGACTATTCACTTCCGCACACAAACCTAGGAACTCTTTATGCAAATATGGGGCGCCTTGAAACCGCTATCAAAGAGTTTAAGGTATCGGTAAGTCTTAACCCACAAGATGCGGGAGCGTGGCTGAACCTTTATAGTTGCTATAAAGAAGTTGGGCTGATGGAAGAGTCGCAAAAGGCTTATAGCAAATATGAAGCTCTTATGAATGCATCTGAATTAGAGCAAGCACCTGGCGGCGATAATCCGTCCAATATTCCTGGTGGCGTTTCCCAGTCCAGCAAGTTAGCGACGGGAGGAGATATGAGAGAAGATTCTGCGGGACTCGAATCCTTACGCGATATCAGCGAATAAATATTTCGACTGACTCTCTCCCATGACGCAATCCCCAAATCTGATCTCCCTTGGGGAGTTCAAGCCTTCGGACCAATGGCAAACACACGTCAATTCCATTTTTTATGGAATCAAAGGTCCCGCAATTCACAATCATTTCCAGACCTATGTCAGTCTGGACCATCGTTTGGCACATGCACTGGCAGAAGATTTCTTTAAGCATACCGTCGGAAAAAAACCACCAAGCCAAGTCTGGACTATTCAGGAATGGGGAGTCGGTAACGGCAACCTAGCCGCTTGCTTTCTCAGTCGCCTGCAAGAAATAGATTTTAACAAGCAAGTCTACCCCTTCACTCATTACATTCTGTGCGATGAATCCGAAGAAATACTGAAAGGGACGAGAGCCAATCCGCGCTTACAAGAACACAAAGGAAGGTTTTCAACAGTAAGGGTGGATGCGGAGCACCTCAATTGTTTCCGGGCGAAATCAGTGACCAAAATCATTTCCAACGAAATATGGGATGACCTTGCCACAAAAGTTTTAATTAAAAATGAAAACCAGTTTTACGAGGAATACCTTTGTCCTTATTTGCCAGAGGATTTCCCCGGCGCTAATGAAGAAATCTTTATAGAACAGTTTCAGAAGAAGGATCTACATGAACTGGCCCAACGCCCCTCCTTTCTAGACGTTATCTATTGGGAGCGAGATTTTCAAAGGGTTGATCTAAGCGACTGGCCTTTTGCAGAAACTTTGAAAAAACATAGCCAAAGCCTCACAAATGAAATACCCATGCCTATCAACACAGGGGCTTTCGCCGCATTAAAAAAAGCAAAAGAGCTCCTTACGCCAGACAGCTTGGGCTATACCGGATTCGATTATGGAATGCTTGAATTCAAAGATCTTAATCAGGAAGGGCGACCGTATTTTAATTTATATGGAGGACAATATACCTTCATGGTCAACTTCCCATTATTAGAAGAAATTGGACGCGAGGTCGGTTTCTCTGAAGTAAGCAAAGAATATCAGAACGAATTTGTAAAGCGCAGCTTGGACGCCGACGTTTCGGGGGTCGTTGAGCTGGTGCAAAACCACCCGCAGGTAGCCAATATGCCCGGCTGGGATCGTGATATCTTAATGCTCCGCACCCTGCAGGCCTTGAACTCGACTTACCATAGTCCCTACCCCGGGAAACTTGAGTATCCGCCTATGCAAGGAACGCCTAAAAAACAGCGAAAACAAATTTTACAACTGGCTAAAAATCTTAGCACCCATGGTGTTCCCGATACTGTGGCTTATGTGACAAAAGAAGAAGTCTTAGCCGCATTAAAACCTTTAAGAAAACTAGGGTATCGGGAAAAAGATATCGAAGCCGCCTTTCACTCGCCACCGGCACCTGTTTCCTTCATCCACATTCAGTTCAAAGATTAATCTCACCAACATCACCTTTTCACAGGTGGATAGCACGCATAAAAAAAACGACTTGCACAATGAATGTGCAAGCCGTCTGTTACTGCTAAACTCTTTGAGTATTTTATTCCTTATGCAGAGGGAAGCTCATCTGGCTCGTCTTCCTCATCTTCATCAAAAAAATCGTCATCGTCATCATCACCGATCAACAGATTTTCATCGTCAACCTGAAGCTCCTCAAATTCTTCCTCATCCTCTTCCTCTTCTTTCGGATAAGGCAATTCGTCCCAGACCACCACACGAGAATTTCCCCGATCTGCAATGAACAGTTTGAACTTGGGTTGCGGTTCTTCTTCCTCAATCTCCTCGCCACCTTCGGTAGCGACCAAAGAGGTATCTTCATCATCGTCATCATCCGGCATTGGGATACCTCGAGGAGCATCGTCTTCCTCCTCTTCTTCAATCAAGAACAGTCCAAACGGATCATCCAACGTACTGGCCGTTGCTTCGCCTTCAACAACACGATTGGCTTTATTGTCGTTAAAGTTGGTTTGCCCTAATACCAAATCTGGCAATTGACCGTTTTCAGTAGGGACTTCTTTCCAATACAAAACAC